>CAYSVE010000004.1:0-38633 GCA_964434365.1 uncultured Anaerolineaceae bacterium
CCTCCCGTTCTTCGTCACGCGGACGACGCTCTTCTGTGTGGACTTCACCAACGAACTCTCGGACATCTCGGTGGGCGATGCGTGGTCGCCCAAATACGAGGCGCAGGGCGAAGGCTTTTCGGTCGTGTTGGCCCGCACGGAAAAAGCGCAAACCCTGTTGGAAGACATGGCCGCAGCGAATATCATTGCGCTGGACCCGGTAGGCGAAACCGAAGCCCTGGCCATGCACGGCCACATGCTCGATTTCAAAAAGCGCGGCTCGTTCATCCGGGCGGGGTGGCGCAAACTCGCCGGGATGCCCGCACCGGACTACGGCTATCGCCCGGCGCGCATCGAACCCTCGCGCTATGCCGTGGAGATCGTGATCAGCGCGATTTTCCGCCTCGCCGCAACGCGCCCAGCCCGCTGGCTTGTCGAGCAAATTCCACTGGAAATTATCGGCCCGGCGTTTAACTGGGCGCGCAAAACCTGGAAGGACGCATCGAAGCCAGTGAAGCGCAAGGGCCTGGGCAACACCCGCTTCCTCGTGACAAGTGACGGTGAGGACATCCCCTTTACGCCCATCGATGATGACGCGCCTGTCGCCGAGAAGATTAACGCGGAACTCGATCACTGGCGGCGGCGGCGTTGGTCACTTGTGGATGTCGGTCGTCACTGGGATGCCACCGAGGACTACGACGACATCAACGAGGAGACCTATAGTTATTTCCGCCGCTTCGTCGATGGCCTGCGCTACAGTGACCTCGCCCCCAACGGGCGCGTGCTCGATATCACCGCGCGCACGGGCAACGGCACGCTGTACTTCTGGGAGAACGGCAAAGTGGGCGAGGCCGTCCTCGCGGACCCATCCGAGGCGATGGGCGAAGTCGCGCGGCAACGCCTCACCGAGGGCGGCATGACCGACTTCACCTGGGTGAAGCTCACCGATTATCCGCTGCCGCTGCCCTCGGCAACCTTCGATAGTGTGCTGTGTTTCGAAACGGTGGAGCACCTCGCGGAGCCGGAAAAGCTGGTGATGGAGCTAGGCCGCGTGACCAAACCCGGCGGCCAGATGATCCTCACTACGCCGAATGTGCTTTGGGAGCCGGTTCATGCGTTGGCTGCCGTGACCGGGCTACATCATAGCGAGGGGCCGCATCGCTTCGTGGGGCGGTCGCGCCTACACAACATGATCGAGGCTGCCGGGTTCGAGGTGGTCGCGTACAAAACGACGGTGCTGGTGCCATCTGGGCCGGGGCCGCTGGTGAAGTTCGGCGAATGGCTGGAAGAAAATACGCGCACCACCCTCACCGAGTGGCTGGGCCTGCGGCGGGTGTTCATCTGCCGGAAGGTGTGAGTTGGGCCAAACCGACGACGGTCACCCTGCACCATTGCGGCTGCGTACGACCTATTCGGTTCGCTAGGGGTTTGCGCGGGGCTTGTTCGCATAATAATCGATGCACTGCTGTGGATAACCCCGCTGCTGCAACGCCGTCATGAAGTCATCAAAGGGGTACGGAATATTGTGCAACGACACAGTTTGTGATTCGTGGTCGTAAATGCCGTAACTGCACACATCGATGGTGCCACGATTTTGTCCCACGCTCCCTACATTGATGACTTCATAGTCGCCCCGCGTAATGCGAAACTGATGATGCGTGTGCCCCAGTATCGTGTGCCGGTCAAACGAGAGCGTGGTGTCTGCGTACACCCGAGCGTGGTCCACGGTATGCACACATGTGTAGGGCGTCAGGTGAACAGCCTGTAGCAAATCGCGGATGAGGTCTACCCGGGAAAAAGACGGTTTTGAACTGTGCGTAAACGCTTGAACGAGCGGAATTTCGTCCTCAAGCGGTTCTGTCCCCAACAGAAGCCGTTCGTGGTTACCCTCTATGATTTGAATGCCGGGTAAATTGTGCACCCGTTCCAGGCATTCATCATTGTATGGCCCATAGTTGACAATATCTCCCAGGCAGAGGTAACGATCCACTTCATCACGGGTCGCTTCGATGAAGGCACCCAGGGCCGGGAGGTTGGCATGCACATCACTGAAAATCGCTGTTCTCATTGGGCAGCCTCGTGGCGGAACGCCCGTAACCCTTCGACCAGCGACCGGGGACGGTATCCAAATTGCTGAGCAGCGCGCGTAATGTCAAGAGCGGGGAAATTGGCCGGTAGATCGCGGTGCGGTTCACGGATTGTCATGCTGGGTTCCAAATCCTCGAACACCTTTAGCACACTTTCCCCCAGTTCGCGCAACGTCGACTGCTGGCCCGAGCCAACGTTGAAAGGCCCCACCTCATCGCTTTCGATGGCGCGAAGTGTGACATCAACGACATCGTCGACGTACACAAAATCCATCGCAGGCAAGCCACCATCCCACACTTCGAAGGGCACCCCCTGCGCGGCTGCGTCCATAAATCGATACAGTACCGAGTTTGGGCGCATACCAGGGCCATAAACTGATGACACACGCAGACTGACAACAGCCAACGACGTGGTATAGCCGATGTGTGTTACGAAGATTTCCCCGGCCATTTTGCTAGTGAGGTAATACGGTGCACGCTCAGCAGGAAATTGTGGATGTTGCTCGGCAACGGGCGTGTCGGCGCTTTGATACGCGTTGGCACTCGCAAAGTAGATGTAACGACACGGTCTTCCTTCCGCTGCCCACTGTGCTAACTGCAAGGAAAAGAGCGCATTTACCTCGAAGCACGCTGCGGCTTCTGCACTGTCTCTCAAATTGCTGGGGATATACGCCGCAGCATGGATGACAATATCCGCACGTTCTGCTGCATCCTGCACTGCGTTCGAATCATCGATTGGGATGATACCGACACTCGTCGGTACGGTGGGTACTCGTCGATTCTGGGTAACGGTCACTAAGTAGTCGGCATCAAGCAGGCGGCGAACCAACCGCGCGCCAATGTGACCTGTCGCACCGGTTAACAGTATGGATTTGGTCATAATGTGCTACCGTCACCATCGACGGTTCCCTCAGACTGGAGCATGTCGATGCGATCGTTCGCCACAACCAGCTCTTTCCAATAGCGCAAAATCGATATTTCGGAGATCGAATAGGTCGGCTCTCGTCTATGCACCAGATAGTCCAGTATCATCTTTGGCTCGTTAAACCCTGCCAGGGTTCGGCTTGCCGTTGTGCCAGAACAGCGCGCGTTGATCTCAAAAATATGGGGGACATCATCACGCAAACGAAACTGAAAATTGCATGCGCCGAAGGGCTTCAGCCTGGTAGCAACGTCTTTGATGTATGCCTCCAGCCCGGGGTCCTTCACAACAAACGCCTTATAGGTGTCACCATTCCTCAATGTACGGCGCATTACAATCGTACCCCAGCAAGCCTCACCGAGATTGACGGACCCACAGGTATATTCGTCGCCCTCAATGAACTCCTGCGCAACATAGGCCTGGGGGTCTAACTCATTTAGGAGTCGCTCAAACATGCGGCGGTCGGCGACTTTGTACACATTTTTCGACCTTGCGCCGCCCTTCTGTGGCTTGACGATGAACGGATACCCTAAGTGCTCATCGACACGCTCTGCCAGGGGGTAGGTTTGTGGCGCGGCAAAGCCGTGATCCTCCAAAAATTGAGCTGTCGCTCGTTTGTCGTCGGCTGTATTGATGACGTGCGGGGCACTCACTACGACGGTAATGCCGTTGTCCTTAAATTGATCCACCGATGCGGCAAGCGGGGCAAGTTCAGCATCCAACCCTGGGAAAATGTACTTTGTATCGGTCTGCTTGCAAATCTCAATCAGCCGGGGGATGAAGTACGTATTCGAGGCATACGGTATCACAAAGCCCTTGGTTGCCGCGTACAGCCCGGTGCCGAGCAATTCACCGTCGGCGGCAATAACCGAATAGTCGGTATCGCCCAGCGCTTTGATGATGCTCTGCCCTACACCGCCGCCAGCACCAGTCACAAGAACGTTGACCATGTGAGTTTTCCTTTGGTGAGTTGGTTTGGGCTAACTTGTGTGGCCGATGATCGCCAGGGTTTTAGTCGTTTAAGCCCCAGCCGCTAGAGGGTACCGTTCGCACATCGCCCTGTCAAGGAAGCTCACCTGTGTAGTGGACAGATCAATGTGGCCCTTGTAGCATAGCCGTTGGACATTGGACTCATCGGTTTTGGGCAGTAAAGCAAAGCCCACTAGCGACTAAGGAGCTACAACGTGCAGATTCTGCAAATTGGCATGTGGAAAAGCGGGAATTTCTGGGTCTATAACATCCTCCAAAATGTGCTGAACAAGGCTGGCATTGCACAAACGGGGTATATGCGGAACCAGCCCATTTACCCATTGGCACAAACCTGGACCCTCACATTCGAGGAACAGGCTGGCCTCGATCACATCGATATTCTACGAAATGGCACGTTCGCGATCATCGGCTCGCAGTACCGCGAGTTGATCGAAGACTTCGATGTATACCTGTCGCAAACAACACATGTATGGTCCGAGTCCTATTTTTGCAGCCGCACCCCTGAAGCGCTGTCGAAGTTCGACAAAGTCGTTTACATCGTCCGTGACCCACGAGACCGCGCGATTTCGATGTCGCGTTTCGCCTTCAAACCCTACATGAAGAAGCACTTCCCCAACACATTCGGTAGCCCAGAGGAATACCTGGATAAAAAGCTGGGCCGCATGGTACGAAACTGGACCATGCACGTTGGGGGATACCTCGCCCATATGGACGACTTGAATGTGCATGTCGTCTTCTATGAGCGGTTGCTGAAGTCGTTCGATACCGAATTTCGTGATTTGCTAACGTATCTGGAAATCGACCTGAGCGACGACGACATCGAAGCGATTCGCCACGCTGTCGACTTCTCGACCATGAAGCAGAAAAACCCGAATCATTTACGCCAGGGGAAGGCGGGGGCTTCGACGCAAGTGCTGCGTGACGAACAACTGCAAACCGTCACCAACATTGCAGGGCCTATGATGGACCTCCTCAACTATGGTGTGGCGGCCCCCAAGGATGACCTACCCCAGCTACCCTCGACTCTGCACGCAGCGCAGGTGCGCGAGGCGATGCGGCGGCGATCGAAACGCCACAGCCAGGCTCGGCGCGGCGTTAGAAAAATACTGCGCATCCTGGACCAGTAACCCAACCAAAGCGACAAATCGCGCACGCTTCTGCGTGGTGCGTTGCATAGGCTGGCTGTGTCTTTTCATAAAATATGGTCGTTCCTTCGATCGTGGTAGTCGTTCATGAGTCTTGCAGTGCTAGAACACGGCTTTCATTCCATACTAAGCATGGCGCGCTAGGCTTAGTTCTACCGTGAAAACCAATGCAGGAGAACAATCTCATCATGGTTAGTGAAAGTGTGCAAAAACGTGTGATCAAGGTCAACGTGGGCCTTACGGACGAACAACGCGAAGGCATTGTCGAACTGCTGAAGAAAACCCTTGCCGACCAACACGTGCTTTACATGAAGCTGCGCAACTACCACTGGAACATCACCGGGCCGCAGTTCCAACAATTGCACGAACTGCTGGAAGAGCAGTACGACGACATCTCCGAAACCATCGACGACACAGCTGAGCGCATTCGCCAGTATGGCGCGCCTGCGCCCGGCACCCTGCGCGAGATGATCGATATGTCGCGTTTGGAAGAAGCGCCTGGGGAAGTTCCGGCTGCGCGCGAGATGATCGAAAACCTCGTCGCCGACCACGAAGCGATCATTCGCCAGATGCGTGAAGACGAAGAAGCCGCCGACGAACTCGACGATGTGGCAACCGAGGACTACTATACGGCCCTCATCCAAGATCACCTGAAGATGGCGTGGTTGCTGCGCGCCCACCTTGAAGGCGAAAGCCTGTAAGGCTACCGATCGTCACCGAATCCGACGTTCTGGCGCGTGCCGAAGCTTGCAAACGCTGGCAAGGCTAGCCATAACATGAAGGCTACAGCGCAGAAACGACCCCATATCCACATTGCCTCACGAAATACCCGAACCTTGCACGTTTGTTGCAAGGTTCGGGAAAGATTTCCCCCTCGTACCTAAACATTGCACAAACTTTCACCAACCCGTTCTGTCAACTGTTATGAACCCCCCCACATTTTGATAGTCTCGGAGCAAAGTAACACCCGTATGCTCTTAAACGTGTGCTGAAACAGGCGCACTGGGGCCGAGATTGAGATGAGAAGGGGCAACATGATGCAGGTAGTGAACACCTCGAAAGGAACATTCGATAGGGGAGCGGCCATGCAAGCCGAAAAAACCCCGCCGGTTATACCGACTAACGAGATGCAGCAACCCGCCACCAAGCGGAATTTCATGCTGCACGTTCCGTACCGCAATCATAAGAATGCGGTGTTCAACCTACTGCTAGACCTCTTCGCGACACTCTGCATTATCGGCGTAGCGCTGTGGCAGGGTGGCCAGGTGCCGAACCCCTATGCGGGGGCGGGCATCGGCGTGTTTGTTGCGTTACTGTGGGGGTTGGTCTTTGTCCAACTCGGCACTTATGACACCCAGCGCAACTACTCGGTGATGCGTGAGGCCTACCTGACGACATTCGGCGTATTGCTCGCCTCGCTCGCCTTTGCAGGGACCCTGACGATCTTCGGCCTGAGCTTAAGCCCCCTCAGCCTTGTCGCCATCATCGTCACCGATCTCATCTGCCTGCTTGGGTGGCGAATCGCGACTTATGCCAGCAACTACAGCACCGCCAGCACCACGGCCCCCCGACGCGTGCTCATCGTCGGCGCGAACGAAATGGGCGAAGACGTGATGGCTGTGCTCAAGCGTACTAACTGGCAAGACACCACCGTCTGTGGCTTTATGGACCCCGACATCAGCAGTGGGAGCTACAACGGCGTCCCCGTCCTGGGTAACCTCGATGACGTGACGGAAG
Source organism: uncultured Anaerolineaceae bacterium (assembly GCA_964434365.1). Lineage (GTDB taxonomy): Bacteria > Chloroflexota > Anaerolineae > Aggregatilineales > Phototrophicaceae > CAYSVE01. The sequence goes on from CAYSVE010000004.1 coordinate 6,861, forward strand.
TTGTCGACCGCGCGAACATCAGCGAGGTTGTGGTCGCTTTGCCCCATGTGATGCGCCACCAAATCGACGATGTGCTGGTGCGCCTGCAAAGCGCACCCGTGCAGGTGCGGCTTGTGCTCGGCCATGCCGACCAATCGCTGCATCGGGCGCACATCAGCCAGATAGAAAACTACGCGTTCGTCGACCTGCGGACACCGGCCCTTACGACGACCCAGTACATCGCCAAGCGCCTGTTCGACATTGCGATTTCGTCGTTCGCGCTGACGTTGGCCTTCCCGACGATGCTTATGGTTGGCATCGCCATCCGGCTCGACTCCGAAGGGCCGATTTTCTTCAAGCAGAATCGCGTCGGCGAGAACGGCAAGTTCTTCAGCATGCTCAAGTTCCGCTCGATGGTCGTCAACGCCGAAGCCCTGCAGGACACCGTCACCCAGCGCGATAAATCTGGGAATATCATTCACAAGACGATCGATGACCCGCGTGTCACCCGCATCGGGCGCATCATTCGCAAAACCAGTCTCGATGAATTGCCGCAGCTCATCAACGTGCTGCGCGGCGATATGAGCATCGTTGGCCCCCGCCCGGAACTGCCGTGGTTGGTGGCCCAATACGAGCCGTGGCAGCGCAAGCGCTTCGCGGTGCCGCAGGGCATCACCGGTTGGTGGCAGGTGAACGGGCGCAGCGAAAAGCCCATGCACCTGAATACAGACCAGGACCTGTACTACATCGAGAACTACTCGTTCTGGCTAGATATTTTGATCATTCTTAAGACGGTCCCCGCTCTGCTGAAGGGCAAGGGCGCCTTTTAGGCCACATCATCACACGTAACGTTTATTACAGTTGACGAGTTATCAGCTATAAGGGAAATGGACATGCAGAACGAAAACACCAAGGTACTTGTGACGGGCGCTGGCGGCTTCATCGGTAGCCACCTCGTGAAATACCTCAAGCAGCAGGGTTACTGGGTGCGCGGTGTCGACATCAAATACCCGGAGTACGACGAAACCGCTGCCGATGAGTTCGAAATTTTGGACCTGCGCCGCTGGGATAACTGCCTACAGGCCACGCGCGACATCGACGAGGTGTACGCCCTGGCTGCCGACATGGGCGGGATGGGCTTCATCACCACCCACCACTCGCAGATCCTGTACAACAACGCGCTCATCAACTTCCACACGATCGAGGCGGCGCGCATCAACGGTGTGAAGCGTTACCTGTACACGTCCTCCGCCTGCATTTACCCAGAGTACCTGCAGACCGATGCCGATGTGACACCGCTGAAGGAAGAGGACGCCTACCCGGCGCAGCCGCAGGACGCCTACGGTTGGGAGAAGCTGGTGACGGAAATTCTCGCTAACTACTACAACCTGGACTACGGCATGGAGACGCGCATCGTGCGCTTCCACAACATCTTCGGTGAACTGGGCACCTGGGACGGTGGCCGCGAGAAGGCCCCGGCTGCGATGTGCCGTAAGATCGCCATGGCCAAGCTCACTGGCGACCCGACAGTGGAAATTTGGGGCGACGGTGAACAGACCCGTTCCTTCTGCCATGTGGACGACTGCGTGATCGGCATCTACAAGCTGATGCGCAGCGACTACCGCGAGCCGCTCAACCTTGGCCAGGACCGCATGATTTCCATCAACCAGCTTGTCGACATCATCGCCGCTGGTGCTGGCGTCGACGTTGTGAAGAAGCACATTGACGGCCCGCAGGGGGTGCGCGGTCGTAACTCCGACAACACTCGCCTGCGCCAGGTGCTCGGCTGGGAGCCGGAGGTTTCGCTGGAAGACGGCCTCACCCGTACCTACCAGTGGATCGAAGCGCAGGTGAAGGAAAAGGTCGCCCGCGAAGACGCCGAGGCGAAGGTCGCCGAGGCCGCCAGCCTCAACGGCACCGAGCAGGCCGCCAAGGCCGCCGAACCGACCACGGCTTAGCCCGGTTTCCTCTATTCCAATGTCTCAGGCTTATGCCAACGTCCTGGGTGTAAGGGTCAGTGCCATCAACATGGAGATGGCACTGGACACCCTGGCTGGGTGGGTCGCCGATGATGAGCACCACTACGTAACCATCACTGGCGTACATGGTGTGATGGAATGCCAGAGTGACCCCGACCTGCTGCGCATCCACAATGCGGCGGGCATGGTCACCCCAGACGGAATGCCCCTGGTGTGGGTGAACCACTGGCAGGGCAACAAACACGTGAGCCGCGTATACGGGCCAGACCTCATGCTGGCAGTATGCGAGGCATCGAAGGAAAAGGGCTACAAGCACTTTTTCTATGGGGGGGCCGAAGGCGTGCCCGAACTGCTCGCCGAGAAGCTCACCACGCGCTACCCGCATCTTCAGGTGGTCGGCACCTATTCACCCCCCTTCCGCCCGCTGACCGACACAGAGGATGCCGAGATTATCCAGATGATCAACGATTCTGGCGCACACTTTGTGTGGGTAGGCCTTAGCACACCCAAACAAGAGCGCTGGATGGACGCCCACGTAGGCAAGCTCGATGCGGCTGCGATGATCGGCGTTGGGGCTGCGTTCGACTTCCACGCGGGGTTAAAACCCCAGGCCCCACCCTGGATGCAAAAGCGTGGCCTGGAGTGGTTTTTTAGGCTTGTGACCGAACCACGCCGCCTGTGGAAGCGCTACCTGTCGAACAATCCGCGCTTTCTGGCGCTTATTGCGCTGCAAATGCTCGGCATTCGTCGCTACGAAGTTAACGTTAACCCTGAGTAGGACCATTGCGCCAGTGAGGTTTGCACACCTCCTGGCATATTCTGGAATATATTTCTGCTGGTCTCGTATATACCAGAAAGAGGGCGAGGCGAAGATGATCCAAACCAAGCAAGTTCCGAAGCGCATCACCTGGGCAGACTACGCCAAGGGCATTGCCATTTTCACTGTGGTGTTGTGGCACGTCGTCGGTGGGGTCGTCAATGGGGGGATTCCCGTCCCGGCGGGCCTCAATTCGTGGGCGCTGCACTGGGATATCTATATTCACCGTTTTATGCCAATATTCTTCGTCTTGTCCGGTGCCTTCGCTGTGAAATCGGCCAACAAACCGGTGCGGGTTTCGCTCGATGTTCGCCTTCGCAAGATTGTTTACCCCTACTTCCTATGGTCACTTATTACCCTCGTGGTTGGGACCATCCTCGTGCGTTACACCAATCATGGCGTTACCCTTGCCGATGCGCCGCAGATGTTCTACGCACCTATCATGCACTACTGGTTCCTGTACGCGTTATTCTTTATAAGCCTTGCTTATCTCGTGTTCGACCGCTTCAATATTGGCCGCTGGTGGTTTCTTGTGTTTACCACCGTCCTTTATATTTTTGGCGAGGCCATCAATCTGGTCGACCGCAGTTATATCCTAGGCCAGATTGCCTTCTTCGCAATCTACTATGCACTCGGTGTGGCCTTTAGCCCCCTCATTATCCGCCGCCTGGTTTCGCTGAGCACGCAGACACTCGCGGCGACGGCGATCATCACCACGGTGGTTAGCCTGCCGTTCTTCTTCGTGGGAGAGTCGTTGCTGTGGCTGCGCTTGCTGCCTGCCACTACCGCGATGATCGCCGGGACGGCACTATCGGTGCTACTGGCCCGCGCGAACACCCTCGGCTTTTTGAAGGTGTGGGGCCGCTACTCGCTAGAAATCTACCTGGCGCACGTGCTGGCCCTCGCTGCGACGCGCATCGCGCTCAGCACCTTCCTGGGCGTGCAAAATGCGTAGGTTCACACAATTTTGGGCACGGTTGCGGGTATTTACCTGCCCCTCTTGCTGGTGTTCGTCGCCGACTACCTGCGCATCCGCTTTCTGTTCGTGTTGCCGCATGAGCCGCCGAAGCCCCCAGCGCGCACGGCGCCGCACCTCACCGAGCGCCCGACCTAACGCAATCATAAGGAACCCTGCATGTATACCGAAAACACCGACGCCGCTGCACATCAGGCAGCGGCGTCTTCTCAGCCGAAGACGCGTATGCCGGCCTTTTTGCAGGGCCTCTATGCGCGCTACGGCAGTTGGACGAAAAAACTCAGTTCTGCCGTGCTGGACCAAGCGGCGTTTGCGGGGAGCAGCTTTATCATCAATGTGTTGCTGGCCCGTTGGATGACCGCCGACCAATACGGGGCTTTCGTCGTGGCGTACTCGTGGTTCCTGCTGCCGCAAAACCTCTACGAGGCTACCATCATCGAGCCGATGACCATTAACGGCTCGGGCAAGTTCGCGCACAAGTTCAAGAAGTATCTCGGTTACGTCTTCCGTGGCCACATATGGGTGAGTGGGGTGATAATGCTGGTGCTCGTCACGGCTGGCGGCATACGCTTCGCCACATCCAGCGAAACCCTCGTCGCGATGGCGCTAGTGGGCATGGGCCTTGCGTCGCCGCTGCTGCTCACGCGGTGGCTTACACGCTATCCGTTCTATGTGATTTCTCAGCCGCATCTTTCGGCGCTGGGGAATACCATTTACCTCGTGCTGGGTGTGGCGTTCATCGTTTTGTTGAACTTTACCGGCGCGCTCACCCCGATAACGGCGATCCTTGGGATGGCCTTCGCTGGGGTGGCTGCGAGTGCCTACCTCACGACGCAGCACCTCAAGCCCGATTTCGACATGACCGACGACGAACTCAACCCACGCCTCGTGCTGAAGGAGCACTGGGACTACGGGAAGTGGTCGAGCGCGTCGCGTTTGCAATCGTGGGCGAAGGATAACGTGTACTTCCTTGTGCTGCCGCTGGTGATGAGCCTCGGCGCGAGTGGGGCCTTGCGTGCGCTGGTAAACCTCGTGCTGCCCATCACGATGACGTTTACCGCCGTGACTGCGATTTTGCTGCCGAACTTCGTACGTACCTACGAGAACAACGGTAAAGCCGCACTCACCAAGCGCCTGCAATTGATTATGGCGGGCATCCTGGGCATTACGTTCGCCTATATGCTAGTCGTCACTTTCCTGGGTGGGTGGATCGTCGATTTGCTGTACGATGGCCGTTACAACGAGTTCGCCACGTTCCCGATCCTCGCGACGCTCGGGGCCATCCCCATGCTTACGGCCACACTCTCGGTGATGGACGCCGCGCTGCGCGCCATCGGTGGCGTGAAGCAGACATTCTTCTCCAAACTGTTGCCCGCCGTGCTCACCCTCGTGTTGAGCGTACCCATGCTGTCGAACTTTGGCCTCGTGGGCGCGAATGTCTCCACGATTATCGTGAGCCTCACGATGATGGCTGGCCTGGTGTGGTTTTACATCCGCGCGGAAGATACCTCCGCAAAGGCCAAGGTGGCCTGAAACACAACCTGTGATGCCCGCCGGTTGGCGGGTATCCTCCCCTCCGTCTCTCCGAGAAGCTTCAACCCTGTTCGCATTTCGTCAGAGAGGACTCCATGAATCGTAGACAAACCGCAATTGTCGGTATTTTGCTGCTGCTCGTTGTTATTGTCGTCGCGCTGTTGGTCTCGCCGCAGCGTCCCGTCATTTTGAACACCATCGGCGTCGTGCCGTTCACCGAAACGCCGACACCGACGTTCACCCCCACCCCGACCGTTACCCCATCGCCGACCCCAGACCCGCGCGTGCGGCTGGAACCCGGCGATGACATCCAGGCTGCCGTGGACGAGAGCCAGGCCGGCACCGAATTTTTGATCGCGTCTGGCATCCACCGGATGCAAGCCATCGAGCCGAAGGACGGCAACATCTTCACTGGCGAGGATGGCGCGGTGCTCAATGGCGCGCGCCTGCTCACCGAGTTCGAGCAGGACGGCGACCTGTGGTTCGTCACCGGGCAGGAGCAGGGCCGCGAACGCGACCGTGACGTGTGCCAGGAGACGCGCCCGCGCTGCAACCTGCCCGAGGACCTGTTCTTCGACGGTGAGCCGCTGCTGCACGTCGCCTCGTTAGATGAAGTGGAACCCGGCACGTACTACTTCGACTACGAGGCCGACACCATCTACTTTGCTGATGACCCTGAGGGCCGCACCGTCGAAACCAGCGTGGCTTTCGCCGCCTTCGATGGCGAGGCCAGCGACGTAACCATCCGCAACCTGACGATTGAAAAATACGCCAACCTGGAGCAATTCGGGGCGGTCAACGGGGTCGATAGCGACGGCTGGCTCGTCGAAAACGTCACCGTGCAGGACAACCACGGTACGGGGGTACGCATCGGCAACAACATGACCGTCCGCGACTCGCGCATTCTGCGCAGCGGGCAGTTGGGCATCGGCGGCTTGGGCGATAACGTGCTCGTGGAGGGCAACGAAATCGCGTACAACAACGTCGCCGGGTACCGTGCTGGCTGGGAGGGGGGCGGCTCGAAGTTCGTGCGCACCCTCGACCTCGTCGTGCGCGATAACCTCGTCCACAACAACCTCGGCCCTGGGCTGTGGACGGACATCGACAACCGTAACACGCTCTACGAGGATAACGTCGTTATCAACAACCGTAACGCGGGCATCTTCCACGAGATCAGCTACGACGCCACCATCCGCAACAACACAGTGATGTACAATGGCAATCGTCTCGTGTGGCTGTGGGAGTCGCAGATTCTTGTGTCTAGCGCTGGCCCGGTGGATGTCCACGATAACCTCGTTGTCATCCCCGAGGACCGGGGCAACGGCATCGGCGTGCTACAACAGGAGCGCGGCGAGGGTGAGTATGGCGTGTGGCTTTCGTACGACTCGCGGGTCTTCGATAACACCGTCGTTTACACGGCGAACAGCGGCGTTTCCGGCGCTTCGTCAGACTGGCAGCCGGAGGTGTTCTGGGAGGAATCGAACCTGATGTTCGACAACAACACCTACTATGCCCCCATCCCCGAGCACGGTCGCTGGGAGTTCAGCGGCGCGCGCCAGAACTGGGAGGGCATGCAGGCCGAAGGCCAGGAACTCAACAGCACCGTCATCAGCGACCCTGCCCCGGCGGAACTGCTGGAAATCCCCGCCGACATCGTATTACTCGACGAGGTGTTCGATTAATGCCCAATTTCATCATTTACACCGACCGCCTGTTGCCCGCCTCGGAGACGTTTATACCGGGGCCAGCCGAGGCGTTGCCGAACTTCACGCCGTACTACGTCGGTGCCCGCCGTGTCGATGGCCTGGACCTGCCCGATGAGCGCGTGTTCACGGCCCACAGCGCCGGGGCGTTCGGCAAGGCGCAGCAGTACGCCAAAATGTTCCTCACGGGCAACAACGGCGTCGCTGCGCTCGCGCCGAAGCTCAGGCCACTGTACCCGCTGTTCATCCAGGCGCACTACGGACCCAGCGGTGCCAACGCGATACCGCTTGCCAAAGCGCTGAAAATCCCGCTGGTTGTGTACTTCCACGGCATCGACGCGACGATGACCGACGAATTCGCGCGCGGGTCGTTTTACACCCGGCTCTACCTGAAGAAGCGCCCGCGCCTCATCCGTGAAGCCGACCTGTTCATCACGCACACCGAGTTCCTCAAGCAGCAGTTGATCAAAAAGGGGTTCCCGCCGGAGCGCATCGTCGTGCACTACATCGGCCTGGAAATTCCGCAGATCGAGCCGTTACCCCTCGCCGAGCGTGAGAATATTGTGCTGTTCGTCGCGCGCCTCGTCGAGAAGAAGGGCTGCGAATTTCTCATCCGCGCGATGCACCGCGTGCAGGAAACCCGTCCCGATGTCGAACTCGTCGTTGTGGGCGATGGTGACCTGCGCCCGGAACTCGAAGTGCTGGCCGAAAAATTGCTCGGTAAGTATCGCTTCGTCGGCTGGCAGAAGCCGCACGAGGTGTTTGGGTGGATGTCGCGCGCTCGTGTCTTCAGTGTGCCCAGCATCACCGCCGCCTCCGGCGACTCCGAGGGGTTTGGCATGGTCTTCGCGGAGGCGCAGGCCGTGGGCACGCCCGTTGCCAGCACCCAGCACGGCGGCATCCCTGAGGCCGTTGCCCACGGCGAAACTGGCTTCCTCGCGCCAGAGCGCGACAGCGAAATACTCGCCGATTACATCCTACAACTCGTCGAAGATGACGACCTGTGGCAGCAGTTTAGCGACTGTGGCCCGCAACACATCGTCGATTCCTTCGGCATGGCACAACAAGCCCGCCGCCTGGAGGAAATCTACACGGAGCGGGTGCTGAAATGACGCGCGTGCTGCTTTCTGCATATACCTGCGAGCCGCACCGGGGCAGCGAGCCGGAAGTCGGCTGGAACATGGCCGACCAACTCAGCCGCTTCTTCGAGGTGTGGGTGCTCACCCGGGCCGAGCATCAGGGGCCAATCGAAGAAGAACTGGCGCGTAACCCGCGCCCGAACCTGCACTTCATCTACTACGAAACGCCGTACTGGATGCGCTTTTATCGCAAGCGGGGGAGTCCGCGCGGGCTTCGCCTGCATTACTACCTGTGGCAGATTATGGCGTACTTCCATGCCCGCTCGCTGAACCTAGACTTCGATGTCGTGCATCATATAACCTACGTGAAGTATTACAACCCGAGCTTTGTTTCGTCGTTGCCGCAGCCGTTCATCTGGGGGCCGGTGGGCGGCGGCGAGACGACCCCGCCCGCGTTTTACTCTGCCTTGAGTTCCAAGGGCCAACTCATCGAGCGGCTGCGCGATGTCGGGCGCGCAATGGGCCACAACGACCCCTTCGTGCGCATGACGGCTAAACAGGCCAGCATCGCGTTTGCGACGACCCCCGAGACGGCCCATCACATCGGGCGGCTGGGTGTGAAACGGGTGGAAGTGCTGCCCGCCATTGCCATGTCCGATGTCGACTTCGAGTTGCTCTCCGGGCTGCCTGTGCGCAAAGACGGTCCCTTCCGTATATTAAGTATGGGCCGCCTGCTGGACTGGAAAGGCTTCCACATGGGGTTACAGGCCTTCGCCAAAATCACAGATGACCATCCCGATGCCGAAATGTGGATCGTCGGTGATGGGCAGCAGCGCGCCGAACTCGAAGCCACTGCCGCCGTACTTGGGGTCGCCGACCGCGTGACGTTCTTCGGCAACTTGCCGCGCGAGGACGCACTGCAAAAAATTGCGGCGTGCGATGTGCTGGTGCACCCCAGCCTGCACGATAGTGGGGCAGGCGTCGTGATGGAGGCGATGGCTGCCGCGCGCCCCGTGGTTTGCCTTGCTCTGGGCGGCCCCGCCGTGCAGGTGACGGCGGAGACGGGCTACGCAATCGAGGCAACCACGCCCACCGACGTCATCGAAAAAATGGCACTCGCGCTCGGTGACCTCGCGGACGACCCGGTTCGCCGCCGGCGAATGGGCGCGGCGGCGCAGGCCCGCATCCGCGAGGTGTTCTCGTGGAACGCCAAAGGCGACATCCTCGCGGATTATTACAAGCAGGTGCTCTCGTGAAGATTTTCATGGCGCACAATTACTACCAGCAGCCCGGCGGCGAGGATCGCAGTTTCGCCGCCGAGGCCGATGTGCTGGAGGCCAACGGCCACACCGTGCACCGGTACACGCGCCACAACGACGACATCAAGGCGATGGGGCGGGCCAAACTCGCGAAGTCGACATTTTGGAACAGCGACACCTACCGCGAACTCCGCGACTTGTTCGAGCGCGAAAAGTTCGACATTGCGCACTTCCAAAACACGTTCCCGCTCATCTCGCCAGCGGCCTACCACGCTGCCCGCGATGCCGGGGTGCCGGTCGTGCAACACCTGCGGAACTATCGCCTCATCTGCCCGGCGGCGACCCTCTTCCGTGCGGGCGCAATCTGCACGAAGTGCGTGGGCAAAACACCGCCTCTGCCGAGCGTGCAGCACCGCTGCTACCACGATTCCGCCGCGCAGACGGCGGTCATCGCCGGGATGCTGACATTTCATCGGTGGCGGCGCACTTACGACGTGACCGTGAATCACTACATCGCGCTCACCGAGTTCGTGCGTGGGCAGTACCTTGCGGGCGGCTTCGGTGCGAGCCAAATTAGCGTGAAGCCGAACTTCCTCAGCGAAGACCCCGGCCCTAAACAGGAACACGCCGGGTATATGCTGTACGTGGGGCGCTTACTCCCGGAGAAGGGCGTCATGACGCTACTCCGTGCCTGGGAAAAACTCGCCCACATTCCGTTGAAGGTTGTCGGCGACGGCCCGTCCTTCGACGAGATGAGGGCCTATGTGGCCGCACAAAACCTCACCCATGTGGACATGATGGGGCGGCGGCCCGCCGACGAAACGCTCGGCCTGATGCGCACCGCGTACGGCCTCGTTGTGCCCTCGGCGTGGTACGAGCCGTTTGGCCGTGTGGCAGTCGAGGCGTATGCGTGCAGCGTGCCGGTCATCGCGAGTAACATCGGGGGTGTCGCCAGCATCGTCGAGGATGGCCGCACCGGGCTGCAATTCCGCGCTGGTGATATCGACGACCTGGCGGCGAAGGTTACCTATTTGTGGGAGAACCCGCAAAAAGTGGGAGAAATGGGCCTTGCTGCACGCGCAGCTTACGAGGAACAATATACGCCGGAACAAAATTACCGGCAGCTAATCGACATCTATCAACGAGTTTTATCGGAGTAACGTTGTGTCTGCGGTATCCCTGAACCTGGAAAGCCTGTGGAAGACGCTGTGGCGCTTCCGAGAATGGCTATTTGCCATCCCCCTGGCGATATTGGCTGGAGTAGCCGTCGCCTTTGCCGATGTGCTGGTGCTGCCGCTGGCGATTGCGCTGGTCGGCCTCATGCTTACGCTCATTTATGGCCGTCGCCTGTTCTGGATCGGCCTGATTTTCTTGCTTGCGGGGTACATGTTCGGCGGGCGCGGTTTCGCCTATGTGGGCTTCTTCCCGCTGTACATCGGTGAAGCCATCCTCGGGCTGGGGATACTGTGCGTCGCGATTTTGCCGTTCACCAACCGCGTGACGGTCTCGTTCCGATTCGTCAACTGGTCGCTTATTCCGCTGGGCATCTTTTGCGTGTGGCAATTTTTGCAAACGTTACCCTACCTGCCACGCTACCAGTTCGACGCGATCCGCGACGCGATGATGTACATCTACGCGCTGTATGCGGTGCTCATCGCGATGCTCATCCCCTGGGAGTGGGTGAATAACCTATTCAAGCGCTGGGGGCGGTTGCTGGTGCCGTTTATCTTCGCGGTGCCGGTCATCTACATGTTTATGACGGTAATTCCATTTCCCATTCGTTTCCCTGGCGCGCCCGCGCCCCTGATTGCCGTCAAGTACGGTGACATCGGTTGCCATTTGGGTGGGGCGGCAGCGTTTCTGCTCCTCGGCCTCGACCGGCGCGAAAGGCCCTGGCCGCGCACGCTGGTGTGGGTATTGTGGATGGTGTGGATAGTCGGCTGGATGATGTTCGGCTCGTCCAACCGTGGGGGGATGCTCGCGGCGGTGTGTGCCGTCGCCGGGACGCTGTTGGTGTGGCCGGTACGGGCGGCGTGGTACCGACCGTTTATGGTGTTGCTCATCGCGCTGTGGCTGCTACTGGTGACCAACGCCTACTCCGAACTGAGCTTCCAGGCGGGCAAGGGCCGCGAGATTAGCGCGCAGCAAATCGTCGATAACTTCGTGAGCATCTTCGCCAGCGGCGACAACGACGGTGGCCTGGAAGGCACCAAGGAATGGCGGCTTAACTGGTGGGGAGACATCATCAACTACACCTTCCGTGGCCCGTACTTCTGGACGGGCAAAGGTTACGGTGTCAACCTCGCAGTCGACGATGGCTACGCCGTGGGCGAAGGCGAGGCGCTGCGAAGCCCGCACAACAGCCATATGAACTACCTCGCGCGCTCGGGTGTGCCGGGGTTCGTTTTGTGGTGCATTTTCTTGGTGGTGCATCTGGGGCGGTTGCTGGTCATCGCCATCACCGAGCGCAACAGGCATCCGTGGGCAGCCCGGTATGCGACGTGGCTGCTCGCGTACTCCGGGGCCTTTTTGGTCAACGGCAGCTTCGACCTCATGCTAGAAAGTCCCTTCGCCGCCATCTGGTTCTGGTCGCTTACCGGTTTTAGCTGGTTGTTCTTCTCCCAGCGCGCCGAAGATGACAATCCCGACGATTTCGAGGCTCAGGTTGCATTATCATGATTAATTGCCCAAACTGCGAAACCCAAAGCGCGGCGGTCTTCTACAAGGCCGCTGCCGTGCCCGTCAACAGCGTCATTCAGCTCGATAGCTACGAGGCGGCGCTCAACTACCCGAAGGGCGAAATCGCGCTGGCCTTGTGTACCAACTGCGGCTTCGTGTTCAATGCTGCCTTCGATAACTCGCTCGTGGAGTACAGCGCCAAGTACGAATCGACGCAGAGCTTTTCGGGCACGTTCAACAAGTTCGCTCACGAGACGGCCACCCGCCTCATCGACAAATACGACCTGCACGACAAGCAGATCATCGAAATCGGCTGCGGCCAGGGTGAGTTCATCACCCAACTGTGCGAACTCGGGCCGAACAGCGGCGTTGGCTTCGACCCGGCCTACCGCCCCGAAGAGCTGGACAGCGAAGCCAGGGACCGCATCGAGTTCATCGCCGACTTCTACGGCGACAAGTACACCAGTTACCAGGGCGATGTGGTCGCCTGCAAGATGACGCTGGAACACATCGATAAAACGGCGGCGTTCATGCGCACCGTGCGCAGCACTGTCGGCGATAACAGGAACACCGTCATCTTCTTCCAAATTCCAAATGCGCGCTACGTCTTCGATGATTTTGCCTTCTGGGATGTGTACTACGAGCACTGCTCGTACTTCAGCATGGGGTCGGTGGCGCGCTTGTTCCGCCGCACCGGCTTCGATGTCACGCACCTCGAAACCGTCTACGACGACCAGTACATCATCATCGAGGCGGTGCCCGCTGATGGCCCCACCGATGCGTGCCTGCCGGAGGAAGACGACCTGCAAACGGTGATCGACAGCGTGAAAGTTTTCACCGATACGGTTTCGGTTCGCATCGCCGATTGGGGTCAGCAACTCGCAAATGCGCGTGAGGCCGGTGAGCGCGTCGTCATCTGGGGCGGGGGAAGTAAGGGTGTGGCCTTCCTCAATACGGTAGAAAACGCCGATCACATCGAATACGCCGTGGACATCAACCCACGCAAGCACGGCATGTACATGGGCGGCACCGGCCAGCGCATCGTCGCGCCGCAGTTTTTGGTGGAGTACGACCCGCAGCGCGTTATCGTGATGAACCCCATTTACACTGCGGAAATCCAGGCCGACCTGGATAAGCTCGGCCTCAGCGCCGAACTGATCCCCCTGGAATAACACACATCGTGAGGGCCGACTGATGTGTCGGCCCACGACACAACAAACCATCTGCGGGCTACGCGGGGTCCGTCGACGATGCAGCGAGGGCACATGACGCGAGCAAGGGGTGACAGCGGCCTGGAAAATCGTCGTTGCCGCAAAATAGGTTATGAAAATGATGGTTTTCGTCCTGCTCTTCGCTTCGCTCGAGAACCAATTTGGCTCTCTTGGCCTAGCAGCCAATTGGCGAAACCAAAATGGTTACGAAAACCGGGCGTTCTCAACCCGGTCACCAATCGTTGTTGGTGACAACCAATCGCTGCGCGATGTGGTTTTGAGAACGCTTATTTTTCGCATATGACCCATGTGTGAGATCGCGCGTCATTAAAATCGTATGCACCACGCTCTTAATTTCACGTATTGTTGCCCGGTACCCCCGCATCTCCCCGAGACACCTGCGCACTGCTGCCAGTCGATGGGTAGACGGAACGTGCCTTAACCGCTATCGTTGTGCGCTGGATTTTCTCATCACCCAGGAGGCCCATACGGCATGAAGGGACTGATACTCAGCGGCGGGAAAGGCACACGCCTGTACCCGTTGACCTACACCCGCGCGAAGCAGCTAATTCCGGTCGCCAACAAGCCCGTGCTCTTCCGCGTGATCGAAGCGATCCGCGATGCGGGCGTCCGCGAGATCGGCATCGTCATCGGCGACACGGGCAACGAAATCCGTGAGGCCCTTGGCAATGGCTCACAGTTCGGCGACGTGCAGTTTACATTCATTCCGCAGGATAGCCCCGATGGACTGGCCCACGCCGTGAAGATTAGCAAGGACTTCCTCGGTGAGGAGTCGTTCGTGATGTTCCTCGGCGACAATGTGATACAGGGCGGCATCAGCACCCTCATTCGCGAGTTCGAAGCTAATAGCTGGAACAGCCAAATTGTGCTCAAGCGCGTGGCGAACCCACAGAGCTTCGGCGTCGCCAAGCTCCGCGAGGATGGCTCGGTAGAATACCTCGTCGAAAAGCCGACTCACCCACCCAGCGACCTCGCCCTCGTCGGCATTTACATGTTCGATGAGACGATTTGGGACGCGGTCAACGGCATTAAGCCATCCAAACGGAACGAGTTGGAAATCACCGATGCGATTCAGTGGCTCCTCGACAACGGGCAGACGGTTTTCCCGTATGTGCACGAGGGCTGGTGGATCGATACCGGTAAGCCGACGGATATGCTGGAAGCTAATAGCTACGTGATGGACGAACTCCTCGGCAACACCCCACCAGCCGACCGCCGCGCGGCGGACGTCGACATCGACGAGGCCAGCGAGGTCGATGCGCGTGTGGTCATCGACGAAGGTGTAACCATCCGCAACAGCATCGTGCGTGGCCCGGCGGTGATTGGCCGCAACGTCATCATCGAGGACTGCTACATTGGCCCGTATACCAGCCTCTACCACAACGTGACGGTCCGCGAATGCGAGATCGAACGCAGCATTTTGCTTGAGGAAAGCACCGTCGAGAAACTCGGCACCCGCTTGCAGGATAGCATCATCGGGCGCAAGGCGAAGCTACGCAGCAGTGAATCGAAGCCGCAGGCGCTCAAGATGAACCTTGGCGACTACAGCGACGTGCAGGTGCTGTAAAGCAGTTTGCTGACAAACGGAGCCAACACCATGAAAAGCATCCTCGTGACCGGCGGCGCAGGCTTTATCGGGAGCGCCTTTGCCCGCCATATGACCACCCAATACCCCGATGTGACCGTCGTCGTCTTCGACAAGATGACGTATGCCGGCAACACCGATAATCTACTGCCGGTTCAAAAGGCGGCCAATTTTGTGTTCGTGCGCGGCGACATTGCCGACCGCGAAATCGTCCGCGCCACCCTCGAAGAATACCACGTCGACACGGTTGTGAACTTCGCCGCCGAAAGCCATGTCGACCGCTCGATCCTCGACCCGGACGCATTCGTGATCAGCAACACCGTCGGTGTGAACACCCTGTTGGATAGCGCCCGTCAGCACGGCGTCGGGCGCGTTGTGCACGTCTCCACCGATGAGGTGTACGGCGACGTGCGCGCGGGCCACTCCATCGAAACGGACCCCTTCGCGCCAAACAGCCCGTACGCGGCCAGCAAAGCCGGTGGCGAACTCATCGCGCGCTCGTACGTCATCACCCACGGTATGGATGTGGTCATCACGCGCGGGAGCAACACCTTCGGGCCATACCAATATCCCGAGAAGATTATGCCGTTCTTCATTACAGAGGCTCTCGACGACCGCCCACTCCCCCTCTATGGCGACGGCACACAGGTCCGCGATTGGCTGTACGTGGAGGATCACGTCACGGGCATCGAAACGGCGCTGCTGCACGGCGAAACCGGCGAGGCCTACAACGTTGCGGGCGAGCACCTGATGCAGAACATCGACCTCACAAAGACCCTGCTGCGTCTGCTCGATAAGCCAGAAGCGCTCATCAAGCATGTGCCAGACCGCGCCGGGCACGATTATCGCTACAGCATGACCTGCGACAAACTGCGGGCGCTTGGCTGGTCGCAGGCGCATCCCTTCGAGGAGGCGGTGGCCGCGACCGTCGACTGGTATAAGCAAAACGACAATTGGTGGCGGAAGATCAAAACTGGGGAATACCTGGAATACTACAAACGGCAATATGCCGCGCGCCTTGCGGCTGCCGACTAGCCTGTTTTTGGCGCAAGCGCAGCTCGATACCCGTTGGGCTGCGCTTGCCTCTCAACGCCCCCCCCACAAGCCACAAGCTATGGTCCTGCCCCGTTAAATTTTAGCGGGGAGTGCCGGCTTAGCGTCGCAGCAAACGCTTGCTAACCTTCTTGAGCAAATCCGTAGCCGTTTCCTGGTTAAAGGGGTGCCGGTACGCAACCAGCGATGCGATGAGGTAGCGCAAGCCACGCGGGTATTGCCCGCTACGCAGGGCCAATATCGCCTGGATGTATGTATCGTACGCATAGCGTGTGCGGCCCTTCGCCAGCCCATTCGCGGTCGTCGGCTGGTTTGCTTCCAGCCAGCAGCCCCCAAATGCGAGGCCGAAGTCATCCACCCCATCTGCTGCCCGCTGCTCGGCGAAATACCGGATCATCGGCGAATACTTAAACGGGCGATTGGCCGTGATCGCCTGCTTGTGGACCATGTAATGATACAGGGGTTCTACGATCACACCGACTCGGTGCGCTTCCGTCAGGCGCAACCAGTAGTCGTAATCCTGCGAACTGCGAAAAAACGTGCGGTACTCCCCCACCGCATCCACAGCCGACTTGCGCAGCATCACACTCCCGTGGGCAATCGCATTTTTGCCGTGCAGCAGTTGCTCGCGAATTTGTTGGGTTTCCTCAGGCAGTTCCAATTCCACGGTCGGTGTACTGTTGGTTTCGGAAACGACAAACCGCGGCGTCGCCACCATCGACACATCTGGGTGCGCCTCCAGAAAAGCGATCTGCTGTTCGAACCGCGTGGGTGCGGAGTAGTCGTCGGCATCCTGCCGGGCGATGAACTCCCCCTGGGCCATGTGCAGGCCAATGTTAAGGGACTTGGTTAACCCGAGGTTCGTTTCGTTGCGGTGCAGGCGAATGCGGTCGTCTTGTGCGGCGTATGTCACCAGTTGCGACGGTGTGCGGTCGGTCGAGGCATCATCAATGAGGATAAGCTCGAAATCGGTGAACGATTGCCCGAGTATGCTCTCCACACTGCGCTGAATAAACGGCTCGGCATTGTGGACACAAAAAACCACACTCACCCGGGGCTTGTTCACGGTTGTGCGTCCTCCACTTCATACGATTGCGGCGGCCACACCCGCACGACACCCGGGTAGTAGGTGCTCCGCGACAAACGATGTTTCACACGTTGTGCGATCCACAACGGCAACACAGCCAACCGCCACCGCGCCAACTTCAGCGTGTGTTGATAAAGCCCGATCAACCAACGGTCTTGTGCAGACTCGGAAAATCGGCGGATGAAATCGAGACAGCGCGCCGCTAGTATGTGCTCACCGTATTTCACAGCGAAGATCGACTGATTGTACAGGCTGTACATGAGGTAGGCCCGCGTCTGCGGATGCTCCAACTTATCATGTGCCTCAAGCAACTCGGCAATCCTCAGCATCGACCGCGTTCGTTCGTGTGCAACGAACCCCCGCTTCGCCCGCGAAATGCGCTCTGCGTTCAGTTCGCGTCGCTGGTAAAAAAGGTGGCGGTTCACGAATGCGATGCCCACATTGTGGCAAGCGGCCTGCACATCATACGCATGATCTTCCCAGTTCCACGTATCCAACCAGGGGCCTATGCGTTCGGTGGCGTCGCGCGTCCACAAACAAGCGCCGATTTGCCATGGCCGTTTAGGCGCGAGGCTTGTAGGCAAAAACTGCGGAAAATACCGATCGCTGTGGTTACGCACGGGTTCATCACCCGTCAACGGCCACTGGCCGAAGTAGAGCGTGGTACAGTACGCCATGCCGCAATCGGGCGAAAACTGCAACGCCTGGAACAACGCTTGCAGTTTGTCGGGGTGCGATAGATCATCGGAGTCGTGGTAGTGGATGTATGCCCCTTGCGCGTGCTGCCGCCCCATCTCGCGGGCTGCCCCCGGCCCGATGTTCACATCGCTGCGTACGTAGTGCACCGTGTATGTGTCGGGCCAGTCTACGCTGTTTACGACCGGCTCAAGCGCTTCGCTCGACGCATCGTCGATCACCAGGATCTCGACTGGCGCGTATGTCTGGCTTGCCACCGATTTCAGGCACGCGAGCAAATAATCGCTACGGTTGTGCGCCGGGATAATTACACTGATAAGCGGATTCGTCGTCATCGTTGGGTCGGTTTGCAAGGGTGCTTACACCCAGTGGTCCAGGTTCACGTTGAGCAAGTCTGCCAATTTTTGCGTTTCGGGCGCGTAAATTTCGGCCAGTCGTTTTCGTGTGTCGTCGCCCATCCCCTGCTCAAAATCGCGATCCATGCGCGCGTGCATCATCGGTTCCAGGCGCTTGCGTGCAAATTTACGAATCTTCCTCGGCGTTCGTTTGATCATCCCCTTTGGCACAAGGTGTTGATAGGGAAAACTGCGAATCTTTTTCGTCCGTGTGACGTTCACCTGTGTATTCAGGTCCCCCAGGTTCGCATTCGTATCGACGCCGAGGAAGGTCAACGTGCGATGGATCAGTTGGTCGGGTTGTTTCTTGACGTCATCTTGCAGCAGCACAAGCACGCGCTCCTGCGGGAAGTAATCGTAAAATCGGGCGAGATGCGTATAGTAAAAGCCGGTCGTCACCCACGCCTCGAACAGGTCGTAGTTCTCGAAAATTTCCTGGAACTCGAAAACGATTTTGCCCTTGCGCCGCTCGTGCCAGTAGTGCGAGTACGCCCGGTCGATTGGGTTCCGCAGCAGGAAGATCAACTTCACATCGGGCAGCGCTTCCGCAATGCGTTGGGGGGCACCCTGCGCCCGAATGTACGAAGTTGTCGCCTCGCCGATGGCTTGTTGCCCCTCATAACCAGAGAAAAACTGCTGGCTGTACCAGGCTAAGTTATGGTGGAAGTGGATGTCGAAGTAGTGAACCTCGTGCTGCGGGTTGAGGTAAATCTGGGGGTGTTTTTCGAGCGTACGATGTAACCAGGTGGTCGCGCACTTTGGCGCGCCCGCAATAAGGAAATTCGGTAGTGTGTGGGTCATGTCAACACTGGCTCACGCGTTCTCGCAGATGCACGTTTCTGATACCCCTGGCACATCCGCTTAGTCGAAGGTTGGTGGATAACTGGGTGGATACGTACTATAAACCACAAGATCATCATCTGCCGTTTCAGGCTCGTCGGGCAGTGGCTCGCCATCATTGCCATAGATTTCCGCCATCACCAACCCCACTAGCAGCGGCCCCGCAGCCACACGCGTAGCCGCATGCACCAACGTGATGATGACCCATGCAAGTAAGGAGTACTTCAAGGCTCGGGCAATAGCACCCGTTGTCGATGTAAACAGCCTACCGAGTAGCATAAACATGACGTTACAAAAGGCGAACAACCCGAGGATGCCGTGCTCTGCAAGCAAGCGCGTGAACTCGGTATGTGCCAGCTTGGAATCCTCTGTGGCAAGCCGAGAAAGCCCAACACCTGTCCCAAGGATGGGATTATCCAGAAAGACCTCAAAGTTATCTAAGATGATCCTGTCGCGTCCGGTGCTATCGGCACTTGTGAAGCGCGCGCTGAACTGGTCGTTCGTTAGTGTATTAATATATGGGATGATGACGAACGCAAAAATGGCCAGTAGCCCCCCAATGGGGAGTAGGAATCGCCGTGGGTTGAGGACAAGCAATGGGTTGAAGACCACCGCGATAACCGATGCGACAAGCATACCTAAGGGGCCACCACGAGAGAATGAAAGAAAGCTAATGTACAACTGCCAGCTCGCAATGCCGATGAGCAACCCACTCATGAAAGGCGTGTTTTTATAGTACATCAAGCAAAATACGCAAAAGTACGCGCCCAGCCCTAGGCTAGTCGCGACCTGGTTCGCACCAAACCCGACTACGCCTGTCACCGAGTCGGTGGACCAAGTTTGCCCCGTATCCAGAAACTCAAATATTTCGATCGTACTTGAAGCCGTCAGACACAATGACCCGAGGATCAACCATAGCATCAGGGTTTTAAGCTGGGATGCGTGCAATCGGACATTGCTAAAAAAGATAATACTTACGAGTATTAATATAGGGCCAGCAAGAGAAAAGGACACCCAACGACGGGCAAAGAACCACGAAACCTCAAAAAATGTGATTGTCGCCCCGGGCAACAAGAAGATAATTGCTGTCACCGCCAGTATCGGAAACTTCGGTGACGGGATAGACTGCATGTTGACCAGTATCCCAGCCGCTAGCAAGAGCAAAATGGAATACTTGCCGTACTCGTGTAGCAGATTACTCCCGGTTGCGCGCCAGAAGACCTCTGCGCCAGCGAGGTAAACCGCAACATACGCGACGCGGTGCCAGGTCCTCTGGCTTACAAAATGGAGACCTACCAACAGTGCGACAAGCGAATGCACGGTGCCCACCATCGAAAGGCCACGGACGTTTGCGATCACACCAAGGACGAGGTGAGCCAACGCCAAAATTGAAAAATGAAGCGGGTTGTTCAGGTCGATTTGCAGATCGACAATCTGCGGGGTCAACTGCCGCTCGGATGCGTCAGGAAGTAGTTGAGGTGTGGCCATCGCTAAGCCCCAGAAGGTCTTCAACACGGTCTAGGAAGCATGAGTAGGTGAAAGGTTCGACCACCCGTGCGCTTTGTTGCGCATCTTCATGCCATTTGGAGGGATTGTCAAGGTAAGTTGTGATAGCGTCTACAAACGCGTCGATGTCATATGGGTCGAAGGCCAGCCCGGCCCCCAGGTGCGCGAAGTAACCCGGTATGCTGCTGATGTCCCCTGCGAGCGGCACCGCACCGTGTGCCATCGCCTCGCTGAGGACCTTCGGCCAGCCCTCGCTTGTGTCGGACGGATGCACGATGAAATGCGCCGTCGCGTACAGTGCGTTGAGGTCTTCGCGGGGAACACTGCCGTGCAGCGTCACAAATGCCGACATTTCGTGTTGGTCGATGAGCGTGGCCAGTCGCGCATCATCCGGGCCATCCCCGGCTACATCCAGCCGGGCATCCACGCCTCGTGCGCGCAAGGCCGCCAAAATTTCGATGACGCGCCCCACACCCTTATCGAGGTCCACCCGCCCTACGAATATCAGGCGGACCGGCGACACCAGCGTTTTATCGGCGGCAATTTGCTGCGCCGCGCTGAACTCCTCGTCTGTAAGGCATGGGTTATAAAACGTGTGGACGAATGGCTTGCTGTCATCCCAGAAACCGTTGACTGTCACCTGCCCCCGATGCCAGGGTTGGTTCAGCAGCAACCGCTGCAACGCATACGACCGGGCCTCTGGGCGTGTAGGCCGCCAGTTGCCCGCGTATTTCAGCCAGCGCTTTTTCGGGTTCGGCAGCAGCATCAGTGCGATAATCGCCAACAACGGGGCACTACCCGGCGCACGGACGTGTACCACATCGCCCTGCGGAATATGCCGAGTTATGGCCCAGAGGTACACCGGTATAGCGAAAACAATGCCGAACTTCGAAGCCCAGTGGGTGCCACCCGTTGCCCGTAGCGGTACAAACCGCACGTTATGCGCCGTGTAGGGTTGCATGATGGCCGGGCCGGGGCCGGGGTACAAAAAGCCCAGGTGAATGATCTCGTCGAAGCGCTCGGCCATGTGGCTGATCTCGCGTGCTGTTGGCCCGTGCCCAACGATGACACCCTCGCGCTCGTAGTGTGGCATGTTGGAGATAAGTACCATGCGCATGGGTCGGTGTTTAGCCCCTCATTGAACGATACAGGGAAAGCCACTGCTGGATAACGGTATCAATATCAAAGAATTCTTGGCATATTTTCCGACCGCCCTCGCCGCGTGCCTTGCGGCCTGCCGAGGATAGCGCCACGATATGATCGACTTCGCGCGCCAGGGCGTCGGTATCGCCAGGGGGTACGAAGGCCGGTGGCCCTACCTCGGCGACGCGACGCGCAATGCTACCCACCTCCGTCGCGACAAAGGGTAGCCCGGCAGCCATTAATTCGATCAACACCAGTGGGCCAGACTCTGAAAGGGAGGGGATCAAACCGAAGTCGACCGCACGCAGTGCGCCCGGTATATTGTCGCACTCCCCCCAAAACGTGACTTGCTCGCGCAAGTTTAGCTTATCGTGTAGGTCCATGCAACGCGCATAGTAATCTGGTTCGCGTACCCCGCCGAACACGATCACATGCAACCGATCGCGCGTTTCGCACCGCGCAATAGCCTCCAACAACTCGGCGATACCCTTCTCGTGCCGAATGCCACACACCACGGCTCCGACGATCTTGTCCTCCGTCACGTCGAGGGCTAGCGGCGATGGCGCCTCGAAGGGCCTCAGGTCGATCGCATTGTCGATAATTGTCACTTTAGCATCGGGTAGGCCAGCGGTTTTCGCCCAGGGGCGCAGCATCGCCGAGACGCCCACATACTGCGCAACGAAGTGTCGCCCAACCAGTTTGAACCAACCTGGCACCGACTGATCGATCTCGATTTTGCCGTAGTGGTCGTGCATCAAAATGGGCGTGCCAAGCCCAAACAGCGCCTTCAGCGTGGCCGCAAACGCAAACGACGACCGACCGTGCGTGTGCAGTACATCGACACCATTGGCCCGCACATCACGCGCGACCTGTCGCATCTTATCCAGTTCGACCCGCTTCTGCCGGTCCAACACAGTCACCTCGATAGACGGATCGAGTAGCGCGGCCATCGGCGTCTGCGACCGTGTGACAAGCACCGATGCCCGGTTCCCGGTTTGCACCGTCGCGTTGGCAATATCCACCAGCATGCGCTCGGAGCCGCCGAAGCGGAGGGAATCGATAATGTGCAAAATATGTAACGTCACGATGAGAGTCGATCCTCGATCCACGCAATTTGTTGAGAAAGCGCCTGCTCTCGCTCGAAAGTCTCCAGAAAGCGCGCTCGGGCATTCTGGCCGAGTGTCGTCCTGTGCGCCTCGTCGCCGAGCACCTGCCGCAGACGCATCGCCAATGCGTCCACATCGCCCGGTGGCACCAGGTGGCCGTCTACGCCATCGCGCACGACATCGGGAATCCCCCCCACTGCCGAGGAAACAACCGGCGTACCGACGGCCATCGCCTCCACATTGACCAACCCAAACGCCTCTGCAAGGCTCGGTAGCACATGCACAGCCGCGTTAGCCATGTGCTGCAACACATCGCCATATGGTTGTGTGCCCAAAAAATGACAGGTCTCGGCCAACCCCATCGACGCCACCTTGCGCTCAAGGTCCGCACGTAGCTCCCCATCGCCGATGAGCGTCACCCGTAAGTCGGGGAAATCGAGTTTTAGTTGCGCCACCGCCTCGATGAGTACGGTGTGGCCTTTCGATTGATGTAACCGGGCAACGCAGACGATCCCCGCTCGGTTGCCCTGCTGGATGTTATGTGTCGTCATCACATCCGGCATCGTGAAGTAGAACACCCGCACCTTATCCTGCGGAATGCCATAGCGGATGCGCAGGTCCTCGCGCGTTGCCTCCGAATTGGCCACGAATTCCGTCGCAAACTGGAAAACGAAGCGTTTGCGCAGGTGCAGCAGCCACCACACCAGCATGGACACGTCTCGATCGGCAGCTAGCTGTTCGAACAAGGTATGAACCCACACCACCCGATGCGGCACCCCTTGTAAACTCCCCATCAGCAGCATGATGTTCACCGCCCCGAAGTTCGCAATGGTGAGTTGTGGCCGGTATTGCTTTGTGATTTGGCGGTAGAATCGCGCATCGCGCGGGCGTGTAGGGCGCTTCGAGGGCCATACCACGATGGCCGGGTTCGCCTCGGGGTCGGCAAGCTCTGCACGAAACTGTGGCACCAGGACCACCACCCGGTGTCCGCGCTCAGTGAGGGCAGTCGCCAGCGCCTGGAAATGATTCGAGACAGATCCACGGTTCCAATCTGTGGCGATGAAAATGGTCCCCATGATCCCCCTTCGAAGAAGTTGCCCCGCACACTCTAGCCGACATCGGTGTGTTTCGCTAGAAGGTATAGTTAAACCGTGCCAGTTCCCCGTGCCAAATTTCGTAGTTTTCGTCACACAATACCTCACCCAGGGCCGGGTAGGTTTCGGGCGTGGTTGAAGGCAAATCGGCGATGGGCTTCAGGCCCAACGCCCGGTCGAGCCGGTTTACCAGGGCATGTGCGGTTTTGCGAAGTTGCTTGCTGTGTTTGAACCACTGGTTCGTACGAATGAGGATGCGGCCCCCCACCGCCGAGAGCTTCGGGTTCCGCGTCGACGTGTCGACCGCCTCCAACGGCAGCTGGGCAATGCCCAAAAACTCACAGATGATTGAGAGGAACTGCGTGCGGTCCTCCTTCAACAATTCGAATGGAAGCACCAGCACCTGCTCCGGCCCAAATACCGATTCGTAAGCCGCTACGAGACGTCGGTAATCCAGCGCATCCGCGATTTCGCGGCAGGTTTGGTCATCGCCCAGCAGCGCCTCAAGGGGGTGCACTTCGGTGCCGGTGCGTATGCTCTGGCTGTAGCCAGAGGCGATGAACGTGAGGGGATGCCGCAGCACAAGGATGATCTTCGTAGGCCCGATGCTCTCCATAATCCGCCCTGGCACCGCATAGCGATGCCCCACCGACCGAAAATCCCCCCCCAGCCGCTCGTGCGAGATACCCAGGTGACGCCCCTGCGTATCGATGCTATCCACCAGCGCCCGAAAATCTCGCTGCCATTGGCTAGCCTCATACGACTCGCGGAACAGCAACTTCACCAGCCGCCCAGCCTCTTTCGACTCGTACGCGAGATAATTATGGCCGATTGTCAGCAACTCAGGATGCTTCGAAAACAACCCCTTCTGGAGGTACGTGCTTCCAGTTTTCATCATACCCACATGTACAAAATGAACCATCGCCTCAGGGGTCCCCTATTCAAGCATCCATTGCCGGTATCGCCCTCACGCCACTTGGGCACAGGTCCCACAACACATCATTCGAAGTTGTAGCCCCCTAGTTTGTAATTGTACTTTGCCAAATTGCCACCCCAAAACGCAAAGCGACCCTCCCGCAACACCTGCTCGACATTCGGCAACCGCTCGATATATGCGCGCGGCGGGGCCGCAATTTTCGGCGAAGACGCATCGATCGGAAAACGGTCCAGGGTTTTTATCAACACGCGGCCTATGCGCCGCCGCTTCGTGTACAACGGTACCCGCCGAACCAGCGTATCATCCATACGATTGATGACTTTGTACATCGGCAACGAAGCCCGCGTCACACCTCGGTTGCGCCTCGCTTTGGGCACCTGCGAAATATCTAACGTGCCCACACCCAGAAACTCGCAAATGTGGTCGATGAAGGTCTGTTCCCCTTCGTCTTTCAACATTTCCAGGGGCAGCAGCAACACATGCTCTTCACCGAACAACGCCCGGGTATCCTCGACCAGCTTCGGAAAATCGATGCGTGCCGCCAGCCGCTCCGCCCGCTCCGGGTGGTAGAACTCATCCAGCGATTGTGTGCCGCCCTTGTGAATATACTCGCTGTAGGCCGAGCGCAAATATTGGATCGGGTGCCGAAGGATGATGATCACCTTCATCGTCCCCAGGGTGTCCTTCAGCCGGGGCAGCAAGTCAGGTATCACATGCAAAATGCCGCCGTTGGATAACTCCTCGTCGGAAATCCCCACGACTTTACCCGGAATGACGGCCTTGCCCAGTTCCCGTTCGAAGCGTGCCTGCCAGTAGGCCCGCTCGTATTCTTCGGTTGGCTGGTGCCTAAAATCCACCAACGATTGATAGGGTTCGGTCCCTTGCGGGGCATGACCCTTGGTAAACACCTGCAACTCCGGGTGATAGCGAAACAGTGACGTTTGTAGCCACGTCGACGCAGCCTTTGGCAGGCCAATATGCATAAAATCGATCATGTTAGCTGTCACCTCCTCATCGTGTAAAACAGCCTACGGCTTGAACTGCGCGACACCAAACTTACCGCTCTCGCGCCAGTTGGGGTCATTCTCGCGCAGCCGGGCATCCACCCCCGCAGGGATGCCCACCAGCGGGTCACTCTTGATTGTGCGTAGCGCCAATATGGGCGCAGGGAAGGCCCCCAGCACATGCGCGAAGGGCGTCGTCTCGTCCCACAGGGCATCGCCCACAATCCGCCGATAGTTCACATCGCCCTTGCTGATGACCAGGGCGGCATCGCCGAAAAGGGCGTGCAGGCGCGGTGGCAGCTCCCAGCTAAATTTCTCGCTCACCCAAAACGGGTCCGGTATCAGCCGCAACCGCCCCACCTCGAACGCTTCCAGCAGCCGAACCCCCATCGCTTGTGTCTTCTCGTCGCGCGCTGTTGCCTTGAACATCGTCAGCAGCATCATCGCGTCGTCTAGCAGGGCATCGCTCACAAACAACGGGTGCGACTTCAAGTGGATGATGGCCCGACGCGCGCCCATTTGCAACATCGCATCGGCCAGCACCATATCCAGCGCCAGTTCGGTGCCGGTGTTATCGGCAATAATATGGAAGTCGCCCGAGCCGTGGGCCATGAGGTGCGCTACCACCTGTGGAATATCGTTGCTGAGCAGGTCGTCCTCGCCGATGGGCTTCCCCACCGTGGACATCGCATTCGCATTGCTCATATCTACGCGGTTGCCCCACAACGATGCACCGATGAGCGCCGTTAGCCGTTCCTCCGGCGACCCTTCGACGGAAAGCGCCGCGAACAACTGCTGCCACAGCCCCGCACTGCGGTACTCTTCCGCCTTCACCTGCGCGAAGGGGTCGCGGCGGGTTTCGTACCAGCGAGCTGCCCCCACCAACAACCGATAGAAGTACACCTCCGCGAAAAACCACATCGTGTTTTGCCAGCGATGCCCCGTATATGGCGATAGTGCCGCCTGCCAGATGTCGTAATCTGCGGCGGGCAACGGAATCGTAGGCATCGGCTCGTTGTCGAGCAGGCTTTGCAGCAGGGCTTCCAGGTCGGTCTTTATCGCCTGGGGGTAGTCTGTATTTTGCGCCAGCGTCTGCCGTAGAATATCCGGCAGGCGGTGCGTCATCGTGTTGCGCGCAAATGGGCTTGGCCCATCGCTGTAGAGCGGGCCGGGGTAGCCCTCAGGTGCGTTCAAACTCAAAAGATGTCTCCTATTCGTTGGGTGGTGGCGGGGGCGGCTCGCCTCCGTCCAGCGTACGCCAGTTCACCGGCTCGAACGGCTCCGGCTGTGGCACATCGATAATCGGGAGCAACGGTGGGGCCTCGCCGTTTTCGTCACACAGTGGGATGATGCTGTATGCGCGGCGCTCGTTGCAGGTGGGCTGGTCCACAAAGCGGTTATCGTACGTCCATTTTAGCAGATCGTCCTCTTCGACCAGCCGCCAGCGGCGCAACGTACCATCTGTCGAATACGTCACCAGCGTTTGCTCCTCTGGCCCATACGTCACCGCGAAGGACGGCGCCTGCAAGCCCTCCAGGCTGCGCAGTTCCAGGCCGCTGGGTACATCCCACAGCCGCACCACACGGTCCTGGCTCACCGAGGCGAGTTGCTCACCATCGCCGCGCCACGCCACATTGAGCACCGCGCCCTGGTGCCCCTCGAAGCGCCGAACCTCCGCCCCGGTCGCTACATCCCACACACGGATCGTACTGTCATCCAGTGCCGCAGCCAGCATCGTACCATCGGGGCTGGGCACCAGGGCCGTAATCAACGCATTCCCATAGGTGATGCGTGTGACAACCTCACCAGTTGCCAGATCGACCCCCATCAGGATCGCATCCTCTACCACGATCGCCACCCGGTCGCCGCCCGGAAAAAACACCGGATGCCGGAAAAAGCGCGCCCCAAATGGGAGTTCGACCAGGGGTTCGCCCGTCGTGGCCTCGAGCACCACAGGCGAATTGTCATTGTTCAGGAAGAGCCGCGTGCCGTCGGCGTTTAGGGCCATACTGCGTGTGCCACTAAAATTCTGGGTTAAGCCTTGCATCTGGCCCACCAGCCCGTTCATCGCGAAGCCCTCCCCCACCCATGCCTCCGCGGCGAGGTCGAACAGGCGCAGGCGATACGCAATCGATCGCACGTTCAGGTTGGTGCAGTCATCTTCCAGGCACACACCGATCATCGCGCGGCTGCCATCTTCATCGAACGCGACATCGAACACCCCCGGCACCGGCACCGATAGGAGCGTCTCGCCCGTATCGTTATCGATAATCCAAAACCCTTCGGCATCGATGCGCATTGCCCGGTTTCCAGCCGGTATCAGCCGCGTGATGGGAGCCGGGTCTAGCTGTTGTGTGTTCACCTGGTTACCCCCATCGAGTTCGATCAGCCGTCCGGTCCCATCCAGCGAGGCAGTCAACAGGTGGATGGCATCCGGCGAGGTGGATAGACCCATCACGATATCGGCATGGCCGCGGAAGATGTCCTGTTCGCGCAGGTTTGTCGCATCCCACCGAATCACACGATTGTCGGCGCCCGTGGTCATCAGCACATTGGAACCTTGCAGAAAGGCCACAGACGTCACGCCGCCATTGTGCCCCTGCAGGATGCTCAACGCCGATGGATCGTTGAGGTTCAGCAGCGAAATCTCGCCCGTGGCGCTTCCCGCAGCCAGCAGGCGGCCATCCGACGACACATCCAGTGCCAGAATCTGCTCCAGCTCGAGGTCCAGCGTGCCCTGGAAGCTCCCATCGGCGGTGCTGAAGACGTACACCGTATCGGTCAACACGCCAGCAACGAGCGCCCCACCCGATGGGGAAAAGGCCAGTAATTGCACGAACTGATCGGTGGCATCTTCCATCGTCCGTATCAGGTCCAGGGTCGCCGCATCACGCAGTTCCACACTGCCATCGAATCTCCCCAGGGCGACCATCTCGCGCGCATCGTCGAGCGCCATCACGGTGAAACCCTGTTCGCCGAGGTCGATCATCTCGACCACCTCACCTGTTTCCAGGTCCCACAGGAAAACCGAATAGCCATCCATCGAGAGCGCGCGGGTGCCATCGCCCACAAAGCCGATGTGCCTGATCAGGTCGATATGCCCTGTGTAGCGGCGGAGTTCGGTCGCGGTGTTTAGGTCCCACAGGCCCAGGTACGGCGTCAGGCACTCGGTGAGTTCCGCAGAAGCGGCGGGCGCATCCTCGAATGGCGCGTTCAGGCAACCGGCCAACAGGCCCGTCACCCCGTCAGGGCTAATGTCCGCAGCATATAGTTCACCCTCGCCGGGGGCTAGCAGGCGGCGTGTGCCAGGGGAATACGCCGCTTCGGCGAGTGCCCGAATCGTTTCCACGCGGCTGCCACCCCGGTTGGCCTCAAGGCCCAGCAGCACCGCGAGTTCCGGGTTATCGTTGCCCAATTCGACGAGTGCCCCACTTGCCAGCGATAGCCGTCGCGCCTCTTCCTTAGAGTCCTCGGCGGCGTCCCGCGCCTCCAGCGCGATCTCGCGCTGCTGTTCCGCGAGCAACGAGCGCTGAATCGAAAACACAGTTAAAACAGAGATGGCCAGCGTAAACAGCGACAGCACCACGTTCCGTACTGTGTTGCGCCGCCAGCGATCGTAGCTCGTGCGGATAAATTGCCGGTGCAGCGGCGAGGCTGGCGGTTCCATCGCCTCGCTGACCTTCAGCCACTCGCGCGCGCTCCGCAAATCGTTGCCGCGCAGCAACTGCGAGGGATCGCGGTCGGCGACGTCCCACTCTTTTGCGCGCACCAGCAGGCGGGTGTGCGTCCGCACGTAGTCGAGGTCGGTTTCGAGGGCCTTACGCAGCTCCTCCTGCGCGGCTGCGAGGTCATCGCCCTCGCGCGCGAAAATCCAGTTGTGCGAACTCACCGCCGGGTTGATCTTCGCTGCCGTTTCGGGGTCGGTCACCTCGCGGTACAAAATCGGCACGAAGCGCTTCTTCAACCCAATCGCGTGGTCGATCTCCCAGCCACATACCTCACTGTTGATCGAATCCGGCGAAATCACAAAGACGAAGGCGTTGGCCTGCTCGATGCCACGCTTGATCTCGTTCCACCAATCCGCCGACTTCGGGATGTCCTCCCAATCGATCCAGACATCATACCCGGCCTCGGCGAGGCCCTTGTGTAGCTCCGTGACGAAGGCTTTATCGCGCCTGGAATAGGAAATCATCAAATCTGGCATGGCGTGGT
Source organism: uncultured Anaerolineaceae bacterium (assembly GCA_964434365.1). GTDB lineage: Bacteria > Chloroflexota > Anaerolineae > Aggregatilineales > Phototrophicaceae > CAYSVE01. Next base: position 36,755 of record CAYSVE010000004.1, read on the forward strand.
CCCATTTTGCAAACCGTCCACAAATGATAGACCAGAACCGGAGTCTCCTGCCACTGCGGATGCTTGCGGGCGGGGCACCCATATAAGCACGGCGCCGCGCCGCAGGCCAGGGCGGCGCGCAAACAAATCGGCACAAATGTCTGTTGATATGGTATTGTATTCCACGGCTTACCCAAGTTAACCTCTAGCCTTGCGAAACCCACACAGGACAGGTGCGATTTGCAAACCGCCTTAGCTCTACTCGAAAATATGCGCCCCCGGCAATGGGCCAAAAACGGCTTCATCTTTGCAGGCATCCTGTTCGATGGGCAGTTGCTTATGTGGGCCTCGATGTCGCGTGTGCTATTGGGGTTCGTGTTGCTCTCGCTGACGGCCAGCACGATTTACCTCATCAACGACCTGGTAGACATCGAGAAGGACAGGCTGCACCCCAAAAAGCGCAACCGCCCCCTGCCTAGCGGCAGGCTCCCAAAGCCGATCGGCATAGGCGCAGCGGCGGTGTTCCCTATCATCGCGCTGGGGGTTGGCTACGTGCTTAGCCCGGCATTCGCGGGTGTGCTCATTTTGTACCTCACGCTGCACATCGTCTATAGCTTTTACCTGAAGAACGTCGTCCTGCTCGATATATTCGCGATTGCGGCGGGGTTCGTGCTGCGGGTCATGGCGGGCGTGGTCGTCATCGATGTAAGCCAGTTTTCGCCCTGGCTGTATGCCTGTGCCGGGTTGCTGTCTTTATTCCTCGCCATCGGGAAGCGCCGGCAGGAGATGCTCGAACTCGGGGACGACGCCGCGAACATCCGTGGTGTTTTCAACGACTACAGCCTGCCCCTGCTCGATGACCTCATCCGCATGATTGTGGCCTGCACGGCTATCGCCTATACCCTGTACGCCACCGAGGCGGAAACCATCGTCATGAACCCACAGTTGATGTTGCTGACGGTGCCTTTCATCTATTACGCGCTGTTTCGCTACTTGTTCGTGATTCATCGTAAGGGGCTGGGCGGCGACCCCACCGAGGTGCTCTACGTCGACCGCCCGTTGCAGATCAGCATCACTTTATGGATTTTGACAGTAATTGTGCTATTGTACTTTGCGTAGCAGTGAGCTTACGGACATTTATGGCCGACACAAACCGATACCAATCGTGGGGGCGCTACCCCACCGCATGGCACAAACGTGTGGAGTCGTTGCAGTGGCGACATCAAACCCCAACCTTCGGTGCCGATGACGAAACGGTGCTGCCGTACGGCTATGGGCGCAGCTACGGCGATAGCTGCCTGAACAACGGCGGCGTCCTGCTCGATACAACCCCCCTAAACCAGCTCATCGCCTTCGACCGCGAGAACGGCCTGCTGTGCTGCGAGGCCGGGTTGAGTGTTAAGAAAATTCTGGACCTTATTGTGCCGCATGGCTGGTTTTTGCCCGTGTCGCCGGGCACGAAATTCGTGACTGTGGGGGGCGCGATTGCCAACGATGTACACGGTAAAAACCACCACGTGAATGGGTCGTTTGGCTGCCATGTGACGCGCTTCGAGTTGTTGCGCAGCAACGGTGAGCGGCTCATCTGCACACCGACGGAAAACGCAGACTTTTTCGCCGCGACGATCGGCGGGCTGGGCCTGACGGGCATCATCACCTGGGCAGAGATCAAGCTGAAGCCCATTCCTTCGCCGTTGGTGGACCAGGAAAGCATCCAGTTTCACAGCGTCGACGAGTTTTTCGAGCTTTCGCGCGAGTCGATGGACTACGAGTACATCGTCAGTTGGGTGGACTGCACGGCCAGTGGGCGTACCTTCGGGCGCGGGGTATTTGGCCGCGGCGCCTTCTACGCCCACCCGCTCGGTGGCGCAGAGGGAACCACGCCGCTGCCGCTAAACCC
>CAYSVE010000005.1:0-37041 GCA_964434365.1 uncultured Anaerolineaceae bacterium
ATTGCGCTGTTGCGCCAAGAACACCCTGGCACAAGGGGATCGGCGGCGGACGCGCTGGGCAAAATCGGCGATGTGCGCGCGGTGGAACCCCTCATCTTTCTGCTCGATGACCCGGACAAGGTCGTGCCGCAGTTTGCGATTGCGGCATTGGGCGAACTCGGGGATGCGCGCGCAATCGAGCCGTTGGCTGCGCTGCTACAACGCAGGCCGTGGTCAAAACGCTTTGTCGAATCCACGGTACCAGCGCTCGCGCGGATCGGTGGGCCAGTTGCGCAACAGGCAATACTCGATGTGCTTCCCGATGTGCCCGGTGGCTGGCCTACCGAATCGTTGGCGCGCACCCTGCGCAAAATCGATACGCCAACGGCCCGCTATGTGCTGGCCTACTGGGAGATGCCCGACCCACTGGAGGCTGAATTCGATGACCTGGCGTGACCTTTCCACCGGGCAGTTGTTGATCGCGTTCCTGCATGCCGACGACCTCGAAGGCGTGGCTGGCGAACTCGGGCGCAGGCGCGACCGGCGGGTGGCACCCCAGTTGGCGACGATCATCCGGATGGTGGGTATGCGCCGCTGGAACCGACCGTTTCGCATCGACCAGACAGACGTGGGGGTTTATGCGGCGCAAATCCTGGGCGAGATCGGCGAATACAGGCTGTTGATCCGTCTGTTACACGAGCGCGGGCAACTCCGCCCGCAGACGATTCTGCGTGGGTTGCACGGCGCGCCGCCGACGGTGTACGCCCACCTGCTGCCGATGCTGCCCAAGGGCTATCCCATCAACAGGCACGCGACGATTGTGGCCGGGGGGGTGCGCTATGCGCCCGCACTCGATGGGCTGATACCGTTATTGCGCAGCAAACGCAGCGACACCGCCTACGAGGCCGCCAAGGCTCTCGGCCTCATCGGAGACCCGCGCGCCGTCGACGCGTTGATCGGGCGGTTATCCCTCGAACGGCGTGCGTGGGTGTACTATCAGGTGATCGAAGCGCTCGGCAAACTCGGCGACCGGCGCGCAACGCAGCATGTGGTACTTGCGCTCGATGTGGCCCATGATTCGCGCGTGATTTATGTGGTGCGTGCGCTCAAGCGCCTCGGTGACGAAATGGCGGTCGCCCCGCTCATCGCCACGATGCACCGGTTGTCGACATGCACTTCGTCGCCAAGGACGTTGTGTTGGCGCTGGCACACATCGGCGGCGACAGGGCACACGCGGGGATGATGGAGGGGATGCACCTGCTCGACGCCGATCGAAAGTACCGGAAGCGGACCCTGCGGGCGTTGGTCCACGTCGATACACTGGCAGCACGCGAGGCATTGCGCGCGTGGGCGCAGCTTCGGCGGGCAAAGTGGCGGGAGGCACGGCGTGGGGAGACGTGAAGCTAACTGCCCAAACAAAAAAGCGAGGCCGATCTGACGGCCCCGCCCGGTTTTTGTGTGAGGTTGCTGTGGCCGACTAAACTGCCGCCACGGGTTGCGCGAGCATGGTGCCCAGCACGCGCTCCATCGCCATGGTGTGGACGGACACGCCGCGCTTCTGGAAGAAGCTGCTGTCGGAACCCCATACGCCGTTATCGTAGGTGACGTAGTGCGCACCGTTCTCGCCTTCGAACGTGACTTCGAACGAGGTGATCATGATGCGGTCGCTCTCGGCGGCGTAGCGGATGGCCTTCTCCACGTCGCTGACGACGTTTTGGCCGGGCGCGTAGGGCATCGGCGCGCGCTTGAGCATCGACCCGAGCAGGCGCTCCATCGCCATGATGTGAGGGCACATGCCGTGCGCGCCGTAGCCGGGGCAGGTGCAGGCCCAACCCTCGGGCGTCATGGAGATGGTGTAGGTGCTGTTGTCGCCACGGAAAAGCGCGGTAAGGCTATTGAATGTGATGCGCTCGGGTTCGTTGGCGTAGCGAATTGCTTTTTCGATTTTGCCGATCATTGCGGTGTCCATCGTAAACTCCTCCAGTTTAGTCGGTCTAGTTTTCCACAAAAAAAGCGCGTGGTGCTGCCCCGTGCAGGGTCTACCGCGCGCTTTGGTTTCGCTTCGATGTTGGGTTTGGGTTTGTTATCTTCACATCGCACCACCTTTATCTTAGGGGCGTTATTTAACCGAAGTTTAAGATAAATCGCGGTATGTGTCAACAAACTATTATATTTCCATGACACTTATCTCCCTTGGGGGTGTCATTTGTCACATCGCCCCTAGGCTTTGGTGATAAGGAAGTTCTCCAGCACGACGGCGTCCATTTTCGTGCGCAAATAGCAGTCGATGGCTTCCTCGGGCGTGCACACGATCGGTTCGTTTTCGTTGAACGACGTGTTCAGCACGAGTGGGACGCCCGTTTGCGCCCGGAAGGCGTCGATGAGGCCGTAGTAGCGCGGGCTGTGGTCGGCATCGACGGTTTGCAGGCGCCCGGTGCCATCGACGTGCGTAATCGCCGGGACCTCGGCCTGCTTGTCCTCGCGTACGCCGTACACCTGTAACATAAACGGGACGGGATAGCTCTGGTCGAAGTAGTCGGCGGTGTGCTCTGCCAGCACGGATGGCGCAAAGGGGCGGAACGGCTCGCGGTGTTTGATGCGCGCGTTGAGGGTGTCCTTCATATCGGTGCGGCGCGGGTCTGCGATGATGCTCCGATGCCCGAGCGCGCGCGGTCCCCACTCCATCCGCCCCTGGAACCAGCCGAGAACATCACCATTCGCGACGATGGCTGCCGCGCGTTCGTAGAGCGCTGCGTCATCGAGTTCTTCGTATTGCAAATCGCGGGCGCGCAGCGCATTGGCGATAGTTGCTGCATCGAAGTGTGGGCCGGTGTAGGCGTGGTTCATCATGTAGGTGCGGGGGTTACCCAGCGTTTGATGATAGATGTAGTAGCACACGCCCACCGACGTGCCCGCATCGCCCGCAGCGGGGTGGATGGATAGGTCGGTGAAGGGGGTATCCGTGAGGATTTTGCCGTTGAAGGCGCTGTTCAGCGCGACACCGCCTGCCATGCACAGCGCACGATGGCCGGTCGTCTCGTGAAGTTTACGCAGCAGCGCGAACTCGGCTTCTTCGAGCGCGGCTTGCAAACTCGCGGCCACGTCCTTGTGATGCTGGGTGATTTCGGTGCGGGGTTGGCGCGGTTCGCCCAGTAACTTCACGAGCTTGTCGCTGTACAATGTGCCGACCATCGGCTCGTCGTCGCCTTCCCAGGTCATGGCTGCGCCCTTGGCATGATGCACGAAGTAGTCCAAATCGAGTTCGAAGGTGCCGTCGCGGCTAAGCCGTAGAATTTTGTGCATCTCGTCGGCATAGCGGGGGGTGCCATAGGGCGCGAGGCCCATCACTTTACCCTCATCGCCGTATTTGACGAAGCCAAGCCATTGTGTGAGCGCGTTGTAGAAAATGCCCAGCGAGTGCGGAAAGTGAATTTTATCGTCCACGGTAAGGGTGTTGCCCTGGCCAGTGCCCCACATCGTCGTGACGAAGTCGCCGGCGCCATCGACCGAGAGCACAGCGGCCTCGTCGAACGGCGAGATGAAAAACGCGCTTGCCATGTGCGCGCGGTGGTGCTCCACGTTGTGGAACTGCGCCCGCAGGCTGCTTGCTTCCAGGCCCATCTGCTCGCAGAAGACACTTTCGAGGCTGCCGACCTTCATGTTGTTGCTCAGTCGGTCACGAATCAAACTCAGGCTAGGGCGGTTGCGGAAGGCGAACAGCGCGGCTTGCATCAGGTTGGCGTTTGGGTCGCGGCTGATGCCGATGTGGTCCACATCGTGTGGGGTGATGCCGCCCTCGTGCAGGACATAGTCGATCGCACGGACGGGGAAGCCCGCCCAGTACTTCACCCGCGTGAAGCGTTCCTCTTCTGCCGCTGCGATGAGTTCGCCATCGCGCACCAGCGCAGCCGAGGCCCCGCCATGATACGCGTTGATTCCCAGGATGTTCATATCGGTTGTGTCCTTGTCTGCAAGGATGCGTTTCGTCGGAGGCGCATTGTAGCGCAAAGGGCCTAGGCCGCAGAGGTTGGGTTGCGACGCGCGATTAGTGGTAGAATATAGGTTGTTCTAAGTATGTGCTTAAAGGAATACCCCATGCCCGTCCAAGTCATTGAGGGCGGCGACCCGCTTGCGGACCTGGTTCGGTTTCGCATTTCGCCCATCCACGAATTGATTGTGAGCCTGCGTACGCTGTTAAACCCGAAGCAGCATCTCGCCTGGGCCACCGACGCGCGCGAAACGCTGGGTGAGGGCTTTATGCAGGAGCTACAGGCCGTGTATGCGCCGTACAGCGACGGCCTCATGCTGTTCGAGGTCGCGCTGAGCTACCCCGATTACACCGACATCCCTGGCTTCATCGACCACGTCCGTGCGATGCCCACGGCAGAATTCCTCAGTTACTTTTTGGGGCGCATGTTCACCGCCGAGGAAATCGGCGCGACGAATTTAGGCGAGGCGTCGCTGCGTGCACTCATCGAAAGTTCGGCGCAATATGAAGACTACATGTGTATGCAATTGCCGTGGGATTGGTCGGAGGATGCGGTGGCCTTCCACATGCGTGTGGTGAACCTATGGCAGCGCTACTGGGAGGCGTATTTCCACGCGTGTGTTGCTGGCTTACAACCCCGCTGGGTACAGGGCCTGCACGACAAGCAAATGTTCCACGCGCGCGAGGGAGGGCAGCGGTTGTTCGAGCGGGTAACCGGGCGCGACAAACTGCCGCCGGAGCTACCGGAAAATTTCGGGTACACTGAAATCGTTTTCGTGCCGATGGCCCTCATGAACCGGCAGGTGCTCATGTTTTACGGCTACGGCAACATCACGATTTTGTTCGACTGCAATATGACGGAAGACCGGCGCACAGCCATCGAACTGGCGCGGGCCGAGGCACTCAGCACCCTCAAGGGCCTAGGCGATGACACCCGGCTGAAAATACTGAACCTTATTGCCAAAGATGAGGGGCACTACAGTGGTAAATTGCTGGCAAGCCGGTTAGGGCTTAGCGCATCGGCAGTGAGTCGTCACCTCACGCAGTTGAAGGAGGGGCGGTTGATTGTGGAAGCTACCGAGGACAACCGCACGATCACCTATCGCCTGCACAAAGAGACGATCACCGCACTGCCGGAGAAGCTACTCGATTATCTGTTTAACTACTGACGGTGCGGACGGCGGTAGCGCCAGTTCAACACGGCGCGGCGCATGGCGAATATGTCTTCGTTTTCGCGCTGACGGCTCTCGTAGAACAGCGCAAAAATTCCGACGACAACGATTAGCCCGAGTGCGATTTGCACGATCACGGTATTGTCTCCCCACAATAGGTCGTCGATGAGTGTATTATAACGTGGCTGACGGTGGATGCTGCTAAAATACGATAAAAGTGGCCTAGCTATGCGTAAGCGCAACGAAGCTAACGATCAACAACAGGGTGAGCAGTGTGGCCGGAATGCTGAACATCACGATCATGGCGAGGCGGTCTTCCCTGGGCATCGGGCGTGGCCTTTCCACTAGAATAACGGGCTATATACCTATTAAACCGGAAGAAACGCAGGCTGTCTGTAAAAATTTGTTCAGGGATGTAACAAAGGTGTTTCGTTGAACCATATTCTGTTGCTTTTTGCCCTGTTGCTTCAATTGCTGCCGACCCCCGCGCCTGGCCGTACCACCGACCAGGATGCGCGCTACACACCAATCTCGGCAGATGAACCGCTCACGTTCCAGGTCGTCTTTGGGGTAACCGAAACAGCCCCGGCCCTCGAAATACCACCCTGTGCGACGTCGCCTGCGCTCGACGATGCGCCGTTCGCGGCCTCGATGAGTGTGGTCAACATCGAAACCAACATCCGCGAGCTATTCGAGTTACCCACGGGGGCCGAAACCGTGGTATCGGAAGGGGTAGAGGTGCCGATCGCGCCGATGCACGACCCCGTCATTTGCACGCGCGAAGACCCACTGCTTGTCACGGCGCGGGCGGTGTCGTTGGGTGGGCAGGTGTACGATGCCGATGTAACCACCATTACCTTGCCCGATACCGATGAGACGATCACACTCGTGCGCCCGCCGTTGGAAATCTACACGGAGTCGGGGCCGTGGCAACTGATCGCTGCTGATTTGTTCGATCGCTTTAGCATCGAAGTGACCGCTCCACCTGTGACGCTGCCGGCGCTGTTCAGCCGAGAGACAGACACGGCAGTGCAGGTGCTGGGGATGGGCTTCGTGCCCAACGAGGGCATCGTGGCGCTGTTTGTCGATGGGGTGGGCGAGCCGGGTTTCGCGACGCCGATCGGCGAGGCGCTTAGTACAGCCGACCAGACGGGGAATGCGCGCTTCAATGTGCCGGAGGCGAGCGGTCTTCCCGTTGCGCTGGTGGGCGAAAACGGGACCGTCCACCTTGTGGAGAATGTCAACGTTACTGATGCAGACGGCATTCGGCTGGATAACACAGACGACTTTCTCATCGAACGCTACTGGGGCGAATAGCGGGCGGGGACGCTACAATCGGCAATGGCTTATTTTCTTTCCGACCGACGGACCGACGGAGCAACCCGCACATGGACATCAATAACAAGACGATCATCATCACCGGCGCGAGCAGTGGTATCGGCGTGGAAATCGCGAAGGCGCTCGCCGCTGAGGGCGCAAACCTCATGCTCACCGCCCGCCGCAAGGACAAGCTCGACGCATTGAAGGCGCAAATCCACGGCAACGGCTCGCTGGTGGCCGTCACCCCCGGCGACATCACCAGCGAGAGCGATTGTCGGCGTGTGGTCAATGCGACGGTGACGCAATTCGGTACTGTGGATGTGCTGGTCAACAACGCGGGGGCCGGGCCGCCCGCCGCGCTCGCCGACACAACCGAAGACCTGTGGGATTTGACGATCGACACGTGCCTGAAGGGCGTGTACCTGATGACCCGCGCCGTGATGCCCCACATGCTGGAAAACGAAGACGGTGGTGCGGTCGTGCAGATTTCGTCTGTTGCCGGGAAGAACGGCTACGAGAACCGCACCGCCTACTGCGCCGCGAAGTGGGGCGTGCAGGGCTTCACCGAGGCGTTACGTGCCGAACTCGGTGGGCAGGGCATTCGCGCGTTTACGATCAACCCCGGGGCTGTCGCAACGCCGTGGTGGCAAACCAACGACGACGGCCAGCCAGACGAGGTCATGTCGCGGATGATTCAGCCGGAGGAAGTGGCCGATGCGGTTCGCTGGACGTTGCTGCAACCCGACCACCTCCAAATCGACGAGGTGGTGATTCAAACGCGCCGCAGCCCTTGGGCAGGGGAATAGCCTACCGGTACGAACCCAGCACCCAGTGGTTGCCGCAGTTGTCACACTCGTAATGGTGGTCCACTTCGGTGTCGGCGGCGGGGGTGTAGGGGTTACCGTGCTCTACGCTGCTGCCGGTGTAGTAAACGAAGCCCTTCTTCTTGCAGTTGTCGCACTTCATGCTGGGGCGTGGTTGGTTGTCGCTGCCGCGTCCTTCGAAATCGGCCATGGGGATGGTCCTTTAACCTGAGTTTTGTTTCGTATTGATTGTAGGTGATGTTGCCACGATGCGCCTGTTCACCGCCGTCGAAATCCCGCAAAAAATTCGTGCGGGCCTGGCTGCCCTGCGCGATGACACCATCCCCGGCGCGCGCTGGGTGCGCACCGAGACGTTTCACCTCACGCTGCGCTTCATCGGCGAGAGCACCGACGCCGACCTCGCACGCTACAAGGCAGGCCTCGTTGCGGTGGCTGTCGAACCGTTTGACCTCATGTTAGCGGGCGTGGGGAAGTTCCCGCCGAGTGACAAGAAGGCACCACGCGTGCTGTGGGTCGGCGTAGAGGCGAACCCCGCCCTCATCGACTTACAGGCGCGGGTCGAGGGCGTGTTGCAGTCGGCTGGCCTGCCGCCAGATAGCCACGCTGCTTATAACCCGCATATCACCCTCGCCCGGCTGAAGACGCACCTCCCCGCCACCGAGGCGCACAGCTTCCTCGCGCGGCAGGCCGAGTTTCGCACGGAGCCGTTCCGCGTGACACAGTTTACGCTGATGCAAAGCAAGCTCACACCGCACGGGGCAATCTACACCCGGCTATCGCTGCGATAGTTGCGCAAAACTCCAGAAAAAGTGAAAATGAGGGCGGTGTCATAATTTACCTGGGAGTGATGCGCGCATGGCTGATGCGGCCCTGTTACTCAAGAGTAGAAACCCGGAAGATCGCAAGAAAGCGGTGAAGATGCTCGCCAAGCGCCAGGACGAGGCCTCGTTGAAGGTGCTGGCGCAAATTTATAAAACGGACAGCGACGCCGATGTACGCGACCTGGCCCAAAAGAGCGCCCGATATGTGTTGGCGAAATTGAAGGAAGCCAAGGAGAGCGGTGGCGCAACCGATAGCGGGGGTGGGTCGGCATCGCCGTTTACCGCCGACCCGGCGGTGGTGGTGCCGAAGAAGGTCAAGGTCACCGAGAAGGACATCGAGCGCGCCAAGTCGTTCACCGCCGAGGCGCTGGACCACAACATGCGCGGCGATAATGCCAAGGCCATCAAGGCATTGGAGCGAGCCTTGCGCACCAACCCGAACCTCAAGACCGATGCGTACTTCAAGAGTGTGGCGAGCAGCGTCACCGAGTTGGACGGCGAGGCGGCCGTCGAAACGTTGATGGTGGGCGAAAAGCGGCAGGAAATCCTCGAGGCCGAGAAGGACCAGGCCCGCAGTGCCGCCCAGAAGGAGCACCTGAAAAACGCCGAAAAAGTCACCTGGAGCGCGGTCGGCTTCGATGTGGTTGTTCTTACGGTGGTGCTCCTTGTCGGCACGATTATCTCGGGCTTCGTCGTGAAGCAGTTAGCCGCTACGCGGTCCAATGCGCTCGGGCCACAAATCGAAGCGGCCCTGGCTGCGGATGAAGTCAACAGCGAAGAAGTGGCGCGCCTGTCTGTCGAACAAGAAATCGCGGCGGGGGTGTTCACGGTGTTGTCGGTGCCACTGGTCCTCGCCGGGTCGTTCGGCCTCTGGCTCACGACCGTGATAAGCCTCTACGCGCAGGCGTTTTTCATCCACCTCGTCGCGGTGAACCTGTTCAAAGGGGCGGGGACAATGCCCTTTCTGTTCAACAGGCTCACGACGCTATACAGTTCACGTATTCCGATCATCTTCGGGATTGTGATATTGGGGGCAGTGTTCGCATTTGTGGCCGGAGCGCCCTCACTGATCATTGGCCAGATCGCTGGCGGGGCTATCGGGCTGGTGAATCTGGTCATAAGTTTGCAGGCGATTGCCCGTGTGGGCAGCGCCTACAACTTCGGGTTTTTGATGGGCTGTTTCACGACCCTTGTCGCAAGCATTCCATACAGCATCGTTACGGGCATCATCTTTGGTATCATCGGCTTTATCCTGAGCATCGTGTTCAGCGCGGCGTTCAGCCAGCTAGACCCAACGACCTTCCAGGGCGGGGCGTTCTGAGTCGTTACCCCAGGTACGCTTCGACGATGGCCTCGTCTGCCCGTAGCACGGCGGCGGGGCCTTCTTTGGCGACGGTACCGCGGTCCAGCACGTAGGCGTAATCGGCGACGAGGAGCGCCTTGCGTGCGTTTTGCTCCACCAGTAAAATTGGCGTCCCCTCCGCTTTGATGTCTGCGATGAGGGCGAACACGTCGTTGACGAGCAGCGGCGCGAGGCCCATACTCGGCTCATCGAGCATGAGCAGGCGGGGCTTCGCCATCAGCGCGCGGCCAATGGCGAGCATCTGCTGTTCGCCACCACTGAGTGACCCGGCCTTCTGGGTGCGGCGCTCTGCAAGGCGCGGGAAGCGCTCGAAAATGCGCTCGATTTCGGATTTGATGGCGTCTTTGTCGTCGCGCAAAAAGCTGCCCATCAGCAGGTTTTCCCACACGCTCATGTTCGCGATGATCCGTCGCCCCTCCGGTACCTGGATCAACCCACGCGCGGTGACGCGGTTCGCACGCCAACCGGTGATGTCCTCGCCCGCAAAGGTGATCGTCCCGCTGCGCGGCTTCAACAGCCCGCTGAGGGTGTTTAGCGTGGTCGATTTCCCCGCGCCGTTCGCGCCGATAAGGCTGACGACCTGGCCGGCTTCCACCTTAAATGAGAGGCCCCGGAGCGCGCGAATCGCGCCGTAGTTCACCTGTAAATTGTCGACTTGTAGCAGTGTCATGGCAAAATATCCAATTAATTCCACCGGTATGTAGGGCAGGGCTTTACTGGGTGTCGCCTGCGCCACTACCTACGATTCTCTGATCGCCGCGCATTCGGCTTCCAGCACGCCACCGACGATCTCCGGTGGCGGCCCCCAACCCGGCACATCGTCGGCGATGAGCAGCTTGTACGTCGTCGATAGCCCGCCGACATCGCGCGTGGGGGTGCCGTAAACCACCCGCGCGATGCGCGTCTCGCGGATGGCGTAAGTACACATCCAACACGGCTCGGCAGTGGTGTAGAGCGTGCATCCGCTGAGGTCGGTGGTGCCGAGTGCGTCGCAGGCCGTTTGCACCGCGAGGATCTCAGCGTGGCCGGTGATGTTCAGCGTCGTCGGCAGTGCCTCGGAGGCTTCGGCGAGAATCACATCGCCGCGCACGACGAGCGACCCGACCGGCACATCGCCGCGTGCTTTGGCCTGCGACGCGAGTTCCAAACAGCGCCGCATGAAGTCACCATGTGCTTTCATCGTCGTTCCCCAAATACGCCTCGATGACCTTCTCCGACGCTTTCACTGCGGCGGGTGTGCCATGCGCGATGATCTGACCGAAGTTGAGCACGTACACTTCGTCGCACACCTGCCCGATGAGGTCCATATCGTGTTCGATGACGAGCACTGTCAGGCCGTCCTCGCGCAGACGAATAATCTGGTCGCCAAGCCCACGGGTTTCGGTGGGGTTCATCCCGGCGGTAGGTTCATCGAGCAGCACAAGCTGCGGGTCGGTGGCAAGGGCGCGGGCCATTTCGAGGCGGCGTTGGTCGCCGTAGGGTAGGTTGTGGGCGGGCTGGTGTGCGACCTCTGTGAGACCGAAGCGTTTCAGCAGTGCCCCGGCGCGGGTGCATAGGTCGCGCTCCTCGCGCCGATAGCGCCCGCTGAACACCAGCGAATCGAGCAGATTGGTGTGGCCCTGGCCATGCTGCCCTACCAGCAAATTTTCCAGCGGCGACATTTCGCCGAACAGGCGAATGTTCTGGTAGGTGCGGGCGATGCCTCGTGCAGAAATCTCGTGCGGCGGTAGGGTGTGGATGGGCGCATCGCGGAAGGTGATCTCGCCTGTGTTGGGGTGGTCTAGCCCGCTGATGATGTTGATGAGCGTAGTTTTCCCGGCGCCGTTGGGGCCGATGAGACCCACGACCCGACCCTGCGGTACGGTCAGGTGGACGTCGCGCAAGGCTTGCAGCCCGCCGAACCGGCGTGAGACATTGTTCAGTTGCAGCATGGTTACCGAATAAGACCTTCGCAAAGGCCCTATTGTAGACGCTAACCCGATTTGGCTCCACCTATTCGGGGTGGCCGCCACGGTTTACACGCGGCTGCGATCCCTGGCGATCACTGTCAGGGCTTCGCCCATGCTGCTTACCAGTACGACGTGTAGCCCCAACCGGCGATAGTACATGCGGTCGGCCATCTGCACGAATGTGCGCGCGAGGGGAATCGTGACCGGGAGGATATTTGCGATAACGTGGATGTTGCCAGCATGCTCGAACCGCTCTGCGGCCCACCGAAGGTGCGCAAACGGGTTGCCACGGGGCATATCGGCTCGCCCATCGAAGATTGCGTCGACGCGGCCATCCTTCGATTGCGCTTGCGCCACCATCTGTACGATGAGGTGCCGGTAGGCTTCCCAGGTGATGCCGTCGCCTTCGATCGTCGCCACGAGAATGGTCGGATCATCGGGGTGGAGGTGGTAGGTCATCGGCATCAGATGTGTGTATTTGCTCGGCCAGGAAATCGAGCCGTGTGTCGTAGAGGTTTCATGTGATGTCATCGCCCTAGAGGTTCACACAGTAAATCGTCGTATCGCGATCATCCAGCGAAATGGCAATCGGCATACCCTATTCCCACGTAAAGTGCTAAATCCCAGTGCCTGCGGCTGCATTGGTATTACATTGCGTTACGCTAAATTATGCCAGAAACATCAATGCAGTCTAGCGTTTAGGTTCGTCGGTGGCGGCCTCGCGGCGGAACGCGGCGCGGATCATCGCTGGAACGCCGGTAATGCCGCCGGGCAGGTACACGATCACCAGTAGCAACACCAACCCGTTGAACACCCCCCGGTAGCGCCCGAAGAAGCGCAGCATTTCCGGTAGGGCGCCCAGGGTTAGCCCGCCGATGATCGGCCCAACCCAGGTAGAGGTGCCGCCTAGCACGGCATACGCCAGGATGTCCACTGCTTTATCGAAGCCGTATTGGTCTGGTTGGATCACGCGGGTGAGGTGCGCGCTGAAGCCTCCGGCAATCGCCGCGATGATGGCACTGAGCACAAACACCAGGTTCTTCACGAACACCACATCGATGCCCATGTTGCTCGCGGCCTGTTCGTCCTGCCGAATCGCCGCCATTGCGCGGCCTAACCGGCTGCGGTTGAGGCGAATCATCACGTAGGCGAGTAGCGCCACGGTGATGACTAGGTGCCACGTTTCGGTGATTTTGGGGATGCCCTTCAGGCCGCGCGCGCCTTCTAGCAAGGTGTAGCGGCTGCGCTCGGCTTCGGTGAAGGTGACGATGAAAAAGCGGGCGATGTTATCGAAGTTGACGATGAGTTCGCGCACGATTTCGCCGAAGCCAATCGTCGCGATGGCGAGGTAAATGTCGCGCAGGCGCAGGGCGGGGAGGCCCACCGGCAGCGCGATCAACGCCGCGACGAGTGCGCCGCCGATGATGCCAACGAACAGCGGCAGGCCGACGTTTTGTGTGAGGAGCACGCTGATGTATGCGCCGATGGCCATGAACCCGGCCTGCGCCAGCGAGAACATGCCCGTGTAGAGCGTGACGTAGATGCTAAGGCCGAGGATGGCATTCACCAGCATGAACTGCACGGCGGTTTCCGTCAGGTTGACGGTCGAAAGTAAATCCCAGAAGAATTCCATTTTGTTTTGCCCTACCTATGCGCGATCCTGCCGTGCCTGACCAAGCAACCCCTGCGGGCGCAAGATCAACAGCACGAACAGCAAAATGAACACCACCGTGTTTCGGTAGCTGCTGCCACCCAGCACGATGCTCACGGTTTGCAGCGCCGCCACGATGAACCCACCCAACACCGCACCGGGGACGCTCCCGAGGCCGCCGAGGACGATTGCCACGAGACCGACCAGCGCAACCGAGTCGCCCATGAAGGGTGAGATCGAGCGGAACACCAGCCCGAAGAGCATCCCCGCAGCGCCGCCAAGCACGCCCGCCAAAAAAAACGTGAGCAGAAACACCCGCTCGACATCGACGCCCAGCAGAGCCGCAATGCGTTGATCGAACGCGACGGTACGCATCGCGCGTCCACTACGTGTTTGCGTCACGAGATATTGCAGCAGCACCATCAACACCAGCGCGATGACCAGGATCAACGCGCGCACGGGGGAGATATTCCCCGGTAGCCACGCAATCGCCTCGGTGGAAATCAAGTCCGGCGGGAAGAAATCGGACGAGTTGCCGAAGGTGTTTTGCATCAACAGTTGGCCGATGTTCACGAGCAAAATCGCCGCACCGATGCTACTGATCAACTGGGAGATGCGCGGGGCGTTGCGCCTGCGCAGGGGGTAGAACGCCACGCGCTCCAGCAACACGCCGATAAGGCCCGCGCCAATCGTCGCCAGGGGGAAGGCGACCCACAGCGGGAAGTTCAGCACCTTCATCATGATGAGGCCGAGGATAGCCCCCCAGCTAAAAATCGCGCTGTGGGCGAGGTTAAGCACCCCCAACACACTGAAGACCAGCGCATACCCCAGCGCGAACAACGCGTAGATCGCACCCAGGGAAATCGCGTTCACCACCTGCTGAATAAACTGTTCGTCCATTGGTAAGGTTCACATTTTTGATAGGTCGCCGCGTATTGTAACAACCCCGGAGAGGAATGGAAACGCGGTGATGCGTGCGGTGGGCGGTGCGTAAGGCGGGCAAAAACGATCTCCGCGTGGCGTAGGGGTGCAGGCGTTCGCCTGCACCTGCCGGGGGTTCCCCGGCAGACGCGCCTTGCGCGTCCCTACGCCAGCATGCGCACATGTTGTGCAGAACCTAACACAAAACGGACGCACATTTGCGCGCCCGCGAAAACGAAACCTTACCCCAGACGCGACTCGAACGCGTAACCCTTCGCTTAGGAGGCGAATGCTCTATCCCTTGAGCTACTGGGGCTTATACGTCAACCATACCCCACAAACCGCGATAACGACAAGTGTCTTTTGGGCAGCGAAAGCTTCATACTTTTCAAATCGCAATGAAGTTAAAGTTGTGATAGGCTTGTTGTAGGGCCGAAATGTTATGAAATGTTCAGTAAATTGCGATTTCCCATGCACACGATCGATCACTCACCGACAATGGTTTACGAAAGCGACATCTACGATATCTACTGGTACGACGCGCCGAAGACGATCCTGGTGTTAAATGCCAAAGCTACCTGGGATTGGTCGCATGCTCACAAGGCGTTTCGTCACTTCAACCAAATTATGGGGGGCCGTGGCGGACAAACCTACGCCATCATTCATGTGGAATCGGTTGCGCGAATCCTCCCACCTTCCAAAACGATAGCAACCCATGTGAGGCAGTTATTTGCCGAGGATCCCTCTCACGAAGAGTTGACGATTTACGTCGGTGTTGCGTACTACCTTCAGCGGTTTATGAGCATACTGCTCAACGCCTTTGCGATTCCGTCGGAGTCTAAGTACAGGTTTGTGCGTTCGATGGATTGCGCGATGGCGGTGATTGCTGAGCATCGCTGATAGCAGGTTGGATCGCTAACCCGCGACTGCTCAAGCACTTACGATTCGTCCGACCAGTGGCCGTCTTCTTTCGCAATTTGCTCATTGACCCACAGCAACGCCTCTCCCAACCCCGGGAAAATCGGGAGTTCAAGCCCCCCAAACTGCTGCTGGCTCAACATATCACTCGCCAGACGGGCCATCGAATTTTGGCCGACGAACATCGCCTTGATGCGCGGGTCTCCGAGTGAGCCAGGCGCCCCGGCCCCGACGTTTTTGACAACCTTGATGAGCTGGTCGAAGGTAATTTCTGCCTTGTCGACATCCATAATACGATACGTATTCCGCGCGAACTTGTCGGCGATGGCGGCGGTTTGCGCGTACATCTTGGCGATGTCCTGCACCGCGATACTGCCTTCCATCGTTACAAGCACAATCGGATCATCGCCCAACTGTTGAACCGTAATCGGCATCTTACAATTTCCCCGGTCCGCCCAATCCTGCTGTAAATTATAACAGACAATGCAACGTGCATCTGTGAAAAACCGTATACCTGACGAATAAGATACCGAGAGAGCTACATGACCAATCCAGACGAGCAACGGATCGTAAACATCGATGATACGCAACCGCACGCAACACCTGCGCTGAATCTTGATACGCCGGAGGAAACCGCCCGCGAGCGCCTTCTGTGGGGCGCGCGCGGTGCGGCAGGGTGTTTGCTCATCCTGCTGGTGATCGTTTTTGGCGTAGCGCTGGTTACCGCCGGGAGCATTAACGGTGCCCTGGACCGTGCGCAAGGCGCGGTTCGTTTTATCGTCGATGCTCCACCGCCCGAAGCCTCGACCGTCAGTTCACAGACGATCGTCACCAGTGTGCAACCGCTCGGCCAACTGGTGAGCACAAGTGCTCAATTCGCCAAAGCCGACATAACCGTGAATGTGACCCAGGCCCGGCTTAACGCGTGCGGCCACAGCGCGCGCCATGTCGTAGAGGGGACCATCGACGCGGGCATCGATCTTCAGAATTTCGATGAAGGCTCGGTTGTCTATAACGAGACGACCGATACCTATACCGTGACCCTGCCGCCGGCCCAGCTTACAAGCTGCCGTATCGATTTTATCGACCAGTACGACCGGCGCTTCCCGGCGGCGGTTTGTGGCATCGACTGGGACGAGTTGCGACAAATCGCGAATTACCGCGCCGTCGTCGAACTGCGTGAAGACGCGCTAGAAGCCGAACTGCTCGAACGTGCCGAGCGCGACGCACAGGACGTCGTTGGTAACTTTGTGCGCGCACTAACGGGCAGCAACGTCGAGGTGCAGTTTGCCGAGGCCGCAGATGGTGTCGTCCCGGTGCCGAGTTCCTGCGAGGGCGAAATACCGGAGGGCTGGCGGCTAGACCCCGCAACGCAAACGTGGACAAACCCGATCCCGTAGCCCCGTCAGGCGGTGACGTCGCGCGTTTTCCGCGAGAGCACCGCACCGTCTGGGTGCAGCGCGGCCAGCACATCTGCTGCGACTGTCGTCGCAAAGTGGACGCCGTCGGTTGGCCGCGCGAACCCCATGCTGCTGAGTTGCAGCGTCCATTCGGAGGTGTCGCCTTTTGGCACGGCCAACAGCGCGATGTGCTGGTCGATGGTCGGTTCGTTGATGTACACCTCTAGCAGCACCCGCCCACGGCCCCGATATGCACTCATCAGCTTGACGTTGATGGGGCCGTGTTTGGTATCGGTGTGGTGCTCGCTGCTGCGGAAGGTGTCCACCATATCATCGGCACTGAGGGGGGACTGAAACACGACGTGGGGCATTGCGCGCTCCTTAATAACAGGCACATCGGGCGTGGGCGTGTCGTTGCGCCGATAGGCGAAGTAATGGCGCGCCCGGCCTTCTTCGATGGCGCGGCGCTCGTACTTGGTGATGATACGACCGGGCATTTCGTGCACCCACGGGCCATCGACCGTGTTGGTGAGGCCAGGGGTCTTGCTTAGCAGGTCGTGGGTGAGGTCGGCATAATCGCGGATGTCCGTCGCGAGGTAGAGCATGCCACCCGGGATAAGGCGGCTCACAAGCGTATCGACTGTGGGGCGCTTCATCAAGCGGCGGTGATGATGCCCCTTTTTGAACCACGGGTCGGGAAAGTTGATGTGGAAGGCCGTCACCTGTAGCGGTTGGAACAGGTGCGCAAGGGCCGTTTCGGCGGTGCCACGGATGAGCACCACGTTTGGGTAGCCCCGACGCGCTAAGCGCCGTTCGACGGCCTCGAACGGTTTGTTGGCAATTTCGATGCCGACGATGTTGGCATCAGGGTGTTGTTCGGCCAAATGAAACAGAAAATGCCCGTACCCAAAGCCGATTTCGACGATTAACGGGCGCGTCGTGCCGAACAGCGCGGGCCAATCGGCGGGCCAGGGCAGCGAATTGGTACTAAGCAACGACCTCATGCTTGACGAATGTTCCGGCGGTTTCCTTCGAGTAGAAGGCGATTTTACCACGGATTTCCTCGTAGCCCGGTTTGGGGTCTTCGTACACCCAGGCGATGCTCTGCACGCGCCCATTGGCCACTTCGCAGTCGTACCACACGCAGATGCCCTTGTACGGGCAGTTGTAGGTGCGCTCTGTGCGTTTGAGTGTGCTGAAGTCCACCACGGCAGGTTCGAAGTAAAGCTGCCCCTCGTGGATAATCACGGTCTCGCCCAATTTGCCACGGGCCAGGGCATCTTGGGTTGCGCGGTCGTAAACAGTGTAAATCATATGCTCTCACTAAATCAGAATGCGATCACGATTAAGCATAGACTAACAATCAGACGTAGGGACCACCTGTAGGCT
Source organism: uncultured Anaerolineaceae bacterium (assembly GCA_964434365.1). Classification (GTDB taxonomy): domain Bacteria; phylum Chloroflexota; class Anaerolineae; order Aggregatilineales; family Phototrophicaceae; genus CAYSVE01. The sequence continues at coordinate 17,696 of CAYSVE010000005.1, forward strand.
TTCCTACAATAGGGTCTGTATTCATCTATTTTTTACCTTATTGGGGTAACGAAAGCATTACAGAAGCACCCCAAAAAGCATTAACGCGCTGGGGCGAGGTACACAAACCGAACGCCCTGTACGATCTGTCCGAACTCAGGCACAAAGTCGATGTTGGCGAAGGGAACATCGCCCCACGAGAGTGAATCTCGGGCTGGGTCTGCCAGGGCGATGCTCGTGCTGCCGGAGCTTGTATAGCTTTGTGCCGCGGCGTTCGCGTCGATGACGTCGCTCACGCGGTTGATGACGGTGAGTTCGGTGTATGGCAGGCGTACCAACCGGAAAAACCCGCCCCACCCGAACAGGCCGATCATGTGCCGAACGACGCCGAAGGACAAACGCGGTACACCGAAACGTCCCGCTGCAATGAGCGCACCGCCCTCGCTAAACCGAAAGTGGAATGCGCCGTCGGCGTAGCCGATGTCGTCGACGTGGCACAGGCGTGCGCCAAGGCCGAGATGCTCCGTGTTGTAAGCAACGCACTCCGCAGTGTCGTTCCAGATGTCTGCGCAGAGGATGGACGCCGTTGGGGCTTCGATCATGTGTTTGAGCACCGCCAGTGGATGATCGTCGAGCGGGGGTTTTTCCTCGCGGGCCACAAACACCGAGCACTGCAATTCGCGGTGCGGGGCGAGGCTTGCACGGGTGAAGTCCATCACCCACAAGGCAACCTGCGCCCGACCATCGGCGCGGCGAATGGGTTGCAGGGTTTCGGTGGTCATTTGCGCCTTCACAGCGGTCATATTGGCGCTACCACTGAGGAACAGGCCGTAGCCGTCGTAGATGTGGTAGGGCGTGGGCGCTTCGCCGGTAGAGAGGGTTACCTTGCCCGTAAGCGGAAACTGCGAAAAAAGCGGGTGCGTCGATGTCGTCATGGTGTCCTCAATATGCTGTAGTGGTTGAGCCTGTTGCTGTGGCCATCGGCGAAATACGTTTCGACCTCGTGCAGCCCGGTTGCCGATATGAGTGCGGCGTGTTCGGCATCGTCGACGAAGTGGCAGTAGCGCAGGGCGTGGTCGCCGCGCCGCCAATCGAGCAGATAGTCGCCGTCTTCGCGCGGAACCTCGGCGGGCCATTGGGCGACACGCGCCGCGAGGCGGTCGTCATCCATGAAGCGCCAGCACGCGAAGGCGAGCACGCCGCCGTCGTTCAACAGCCCGGCGAGCGTTTTCAGCAACGCACGGCGGTTCTGTGCACCGGGGATGTGGTGCACCACCCCAAACACACCGATGAGGTCGTAGGTGCCGTCGGTGGGCGGGTTCGCGACGATGTCGCGCCGCTCGACGGTGCCGCCGGGGACGGCATCGCGCGCGTGGGCGAGGAGGGTCGCGTTGTTGTCGATGCCGTGGTACGTAATCGTACGTTGTGCCATGAGGTACGCCCCGAGGCGTCCGTTACCGCAGCCGACGTCGAGCACGCGCAAGGGGCGCGTCGATGGCAGATGTGGTAGCAGTTTCTCCCAGCCTGGCCACGGGCGCGCCCGTGTTTCGCTGAAGGCGGCAGCAGTCGTTTCGTAGAAGCGCCGGTTGATGTCGTTGAGGTAATCTGTTCGGTCCATGGGGGTATTTTAGCCTTATACTGGGTGCAATTCACGCGATGTGGGGAGAAAGAATGTATCTGCCGCAAATCACCAGCTACGAAGAGGCCGGGCTATACAAACTGGGGGACTACCTGTGCATCCTCGGTACCGATTGCGAATCTATCGCCAATTCACCGATGTACATCATTTACCTGCACATCCTGCTTGTGCTGGATTCCAACACGAACCGACCGATCTATGCGGTTGCCGCCGAGACGAACTCGAATATTCAGGAGCAAATCGAAAAAGGGGAATACGAGGGCGACGCGGTCGCGCTGGGTGTTTTCCCTGGTAACGGGCACGCCAACCTTGGCTTCGACAACGCCCACGCCGACCTGACAACGTTCACCCAAAAGGCGCTCGATGTGGTGCGCGACCACTTCAAACTGACGGTGTTGCCCCAGCAGTTGCCCCACCGGCCCGGCCATCGGGTGCAGGTGATGTCGCCACCACCGGGGCAGCAGATAAAAACCGTGCGCCCGCCGGGGGCATCGCCGGGTGGTTCGAACGACAAAGGCGGGCCTTTGCAAAATTTTTTCGACCGCTGGCGCAACCCGAAGCACTAGGTTCCGTATAGGGTCACAGAAAGTGCAATAAAACTGACCTGTGGACCAAGGAACCTACAATGACGACCTACAAGAACTACCAAACCACACATCGCCTCGATACCCGCGACCTGCTGAAGTTCGATGTGGTGTTGAAGGGCCAAACCTGGCGCAACATCGTGTACCTGTTGCTGGCCTTCCCGCTTGGTATCGCTTACTTCGTCTTCCTCATTACTGGCGTTGCGACAGGCGCGGGGATGGCGATTACGCTCATCGGCCTGCCGATTCTCGTCGGTGTGTTTTTGCTGGCGACGGTCTTCACGCATGTCGAGCGGATGCTCGCGAACGGCTTGCTTGGCACGACCTATTCCGCGCCGCCCAACACCGCCGCCGACGCGGACTTCTGGGGGAAGCTGCGCGCGGCCTTCACCAACGTACACAACTGGAAGGGCATCGGCTTTTTGCTCCTGCGCTTCCCGGCGGGCATTGCAACCTTCGTGACGACGATTACGCTGTTGGCGATCACGGGCGGGTTGCTAACGGCCCCGTTTACCTATGCAACGGGCGAAATCGAAATTGCCTTCTGGACCATCGACACCTTCGGTGAGGCGATCGTCGCAATGGCGCTGGGTGTACCCTTCGGCCTGCTGAGCCTGCACGTGCTCAACGGTGTGGCGTGGCTGTGGAAGGCCTTCACGGGGGTAATGCTTGACGCCGGTAAGCCCAAGCGGAAGAATGACGAGGCATTCGTTTAAGCGAGACCCCCATATGCAACCCATTGCGCTCGTCACCGGTGCGAATCGCGGCATCGGTAAGGAAGTCGCCCGACAACTCGGTCAGCAGGGCTACACAGTTCTGCTGACTGCCCGTTCCCTCGAAAAAGCACAGGCCGCAGTCTCCGACCTCGGCGGCGCGGCATCCCTTATCCCCACACAACTCGATGTCACCGACCCGGCCAGTATCGATGCGCTGCGTGCCCTCGTGGCGCGCGACCACGGCAAACTCGATGTGCTCATCAACAATGCCGCTATCTACTACGACACGTGGCAGCGCGCGGTCGATGCCGATTTGAACACGGTACAGGAGGCGGTCGAAACGAACCTGTACGGCCCGTGGCGGATGGTGCAGGCTTTTTTGCCGTTGCTGCGCAAAAGCGACCACCCGCGCATCGTTAATGTGAGCAGCGGTGCGGGGTCCATCACTGAGGGGATGAGCGGCACACCCGCCTATAGCCTTACGAAAGTTGCGCTCAACGGCCTTACGCGGCTGCTGGCGAGCGAACTGCACGCCGACAAGATACGCGTCAATGCGGTGTGCCCTGGTTGGGTGGCGACGGATATGGGCGGTGCCGGTGGGCGTCCGGTCGAAGACGGTGCGCGTGGTATCGTGTGGGCGGCGACCCTGCCCGACGATGGCCCCACGAACGGTTTCTTCCGCGATGGCAAGCCGATTGCGTGGTAAACAACTAAATTCCCAGCAATCTTAGTTGTCTATGTGAGCTGTTTCACACATCAAGGGTTTCTTCCGGGTTATAGTGCGAGGCATCGGAATGATAACAAGCGTTACAGAACCTAGGAGTGACTCACTTATGATCCGCATATATCTGCTCGTTTTGCTGCTGATGTTGTTCCTCGTCGGCGGCACGAGCGCTCAGGTTGTCACCGACGAAGCCGCACCGGTCTTCGTCGACAACCCCGGTAAGGCGACCTTTGCCGTAGAATTTGAGATGGAATAACCGTTCCAACGGTGTAGCGCTTAGGCCAGCGAAGCGCGCCTCACCCTGCGACGCGATAGCCCCTGCGAATGGGGCTTTTCTCTTATACAACACCAACACAACACCAAGCCGATGGGCCTATCACGGGCGCTAAAACGGGTTTAAACTATAAGAGTTGACTATTTTAACCGGGGTAAATTTACGCAATAACCACCTGCTTGAATGGGGTTATCACCGCGCAATAACCCGCTAACGAAAGCGAAAACCTCTCATGGAAACTTCCGTTTGGACCGTGTTTATTGCCGCCGCCATCACCGCGCTTTGCACCGGCCTAGGGGCGTTGCCCTTTGTGTTCGTCAAGGATATCGATAATCGATGGCTGGGTGTGGGCAATGCCCTCGCTGCCGGGTTGATGCTCGGCGCGAGCATCGGCCTCATCATCGAAGGGGTGCGCCTGGAAGAAGTGCAGCAGCCGGTGCTGCGGCTTATCATCGGCGCGGTGATTGGGCTGCTGTTGATCGTCGTCGCGCGGTACTTCCTCGAAGAGCGCGATGAAGCGTTCCAGATCGGCGCGGTGGACGGGGCCGACGCGATGCAAATGCTGCTCATCGTCGGCATTATGACCGTCCACAGCTTCGCCGAGGGCGTGAGCGTGGGCGTCTCGTGGGGAGACACGCAGGAGTTCGGTGCACTGATCTCTATCGCGATTGCGATCCACAACATCCCTGAGGGGCTGGCGATTAGCCTCGTGCTCATTCCGCGCGGGGTGAGTGTGCTGCGTGCTGCCGGTTGGAGCATCTTCAGTAGCTTGCCGCAGCCGCTGGTGGCCGTTCCGGCGTTTTTGTTCGTGTTGGTGTTCCGTCCGTTTTTGCCGGTAGGGCTGGGGCTGGCCGCTGGCGCGATGATCTGGATGGTGTTCACCGAATTGCTGCCCGAGGCTGTCGAGGATATGCCGCGCAACGTCGTCTACCCCACGGTGAGCGCCGCCGTGATCGGCATGTTGGCGTTTCAGTTCCTTGTCGGCTGAGCTACCACGCCGCCGTCCGATAGTCCTTCAGCAGTACGCCCCGCACCTGTGACCCGGTGACTACCGGGTCGCACACCCGCGCCGCCGCATCGACCAAATCCAACGGCACCTTCGCTATCGCGACAGCCCGCGCGGCATCGTGGGTGCGCGGCTGTTGATCACTCACCCAGCCGGGGTCTACGCTGATGACAGTCACACCATCGCGGCTGTAGTCGTCGGCAATCGAGCGCGTGAGCATGTTCAGCGCGGCCTTCGCCATGTTGGTGTGGGGGTGCGTGCCCTTCTTCGTCTGCGCGAATTGGCCCTCCGCCGCCGCCACGTTAATAATGTAGCTGCCGGGGCGCATCGACGCGCGGAGGCCACCCGCAAGTGCTGCTGGGGCCACTGCGTTCACCATGTGCACTTCGGCGATTTCGGCCAGCGGCACCTCATCGAGGCGCAGCACCCAGCTATGCACCGCCCGGTTATCGATTGGGTCGGCGAACCCGTTCGGCTCGATGGCTTCGGCGGGCAAGTCGTCGCTGCGCAGTAGCAGGCGTGCCGGGGCAGGGAGGGCGGCTCGCTCTTCGGCGATGAGGGGCGCGTAATACGTCGCGGGGCGCTTGACGGTCTGCGCGGCGTTGTTCACCAGCACATCGAGGTGAGGCAGGTCGTCGCGCAAAGTATCGATAAAAGCCGACAGCGCGGTAGGGTGCCGCAAATCCAGCCGATACAGATGCAGCCGGTCGCACCATGTCGCGAAGTCCGGTTCGGTGGCGTAACGGCGTGCGGCATTCGCCACGAAGCGTGTCGTGCCGACGACGGTTGCCCCGGCCCGTAGCAAACGCAACGTCACCGCGTAGCCGATGTTCACGCGTGCGCCCGTTACCAGCGCGATTTTGCCGGTGAGGTCGGCGCTTTCCGTCCGCTTGATGACGTTGAGGTCGCCGCAGGGCACACACAACTGCTCGTAGAACCAGTGCCGGCGGAAGAACTTTTCGCGGCAGGTGTAGCAGTGCATCGGCTTGCGCCACGGTGGCGTAAGGCTGAGGCCGCCGTCGTAGCCGGTGGGGGGGATGCCGTCCAGCAGCGGGTTGCGATATTCGATGCCCGGCGCGGTAAGTTCGTCTGGGCGCAGGTGCGGCGGATACGCCCGCAGCATCGCGAAGAGCGCGGCGTGGGTTTGGTGGAATGCGGCGTAGTGTAGCAGTGCGTAGGGCAAACGCGTTTTGGGGATGCGGAGTTTGTGCTGGGCAAGCGGCGCGCGCGGGGGCGAGGCCGTCGGCAGGTTGGGCGGCAATTTGGCCTTCACGGCTGCGACCTGCGCCAGAGCATCCGCGAGCGCCTCACTCGTCGGCGCAGCGTGGGCCAACAGTAGCCGTTTTTCCAATGGAGGCGGTACATCGCCGTGGAGCGGTACATCGTACAGCGTGAGCGGCTGTGCTGTAACGCCGTAGCTCGATGGCAACGCGTTGCGGAGCGCGGCGGCGTAGTCGGTGGGTGGGGCGTTCCGCAGCGCCTTACGAATAACTTTCAGATGGCGTTGAAGGTCGGTCATGACAGGCGGGCCACATCGAACACTAACTGGAATGGACGGGTGGCGGTATCTTCACGTGGGGTCTCTCGGTACACTGACTGTACAATGCACGGCTTTCGGCCAACCGGCGGATTGGGGAGATCATATGCACAAGTTCGTTTCTCAGTTTCACGATCTGTATGGCACCGCAACACTGGTCGATGCTGCCTTTCGCGCGCGGGTCGATTTTCGGGTGACATCATCTGATCTCAATCCGGTGAGTCCTCGGCACAAATTGGCTGGCCCCATCGTCCCGTTGCAGGCGAATAACGATCTCATTGCCGTGCTCGAGGCCGTTCACATCGCCGCAGAGGGCCAGGTAATCGTCATCAATAATGCGAAATCGCCGGTGGGCATTCTTGGCGACATCATCGCCACCGAGGCCAAACGCAAAATGCTGGGCGGCTTCATCGTCGATGGTCTTGTCCGTGATGTCCCGACCTTGCTCGATTTAGGTCTCGCGGTTATTTGCCGTGGCTCCACGCCCATGGGTCCGCTTAAACTCGATGCCAACCAGCGCGGTATAGGGCAGGTGCAAGTGCCAGTCGAAGTCGGTGGGGTCACAGTCGCACCGGGGGACTGGGCCTTCGGCGATGCCGATGGCGTGGTGTTCCTGTGTTCCGACGACCTCGCGAGGGTGTTCGAGCAGGCTGCGACCACCAAAACGCGCGAAGATGACCTGTTTGCCGACCTCGCGAATGGGCATGCTCTGAGCGAGCTTCTGCAACTCGAAGCCTTCCTCGAACAGCGCAGGCAGAACCCAAACGCGAGTTTTAACGACCACCTTAACCAAATCGGACGGGCGCTTTAGGTGTAGGGCGCGCAGCACACGGGTTTCGCCTGCCGTACCGTCTGTGCGGCAGCCTCCTCAAATGTTCGACTACGACTCACCGGATTGCACCAGGACACGCCCGAGGCTGATCGCCGAAATGCCGTGCGTGCCGCCCGTGCTCACCATGAAGGCCTCCACGATCGGCTCGTGGACCGGTTCCTCGGCCACCCACTCCACCACAAAGTTCGACCCCCACCCGCCACTGCGATCACCGTCTTCGACGAGGTAGCCGGTGGTTGCCAGCGGCGGTACTTCCACCGGGTCGTCGATGTAGTCGCGCACGACGTTGCCGTCGGTGTCGTAGTAGCGCACCGACTGTACGAAAATCGGCGCGTCGAAGTCGGTATTGTGGATGGCCAACGTCACGGCGAGGTCTCGGCTGAGGCCCTCGGTGCCCAAAAACACCTCGGAATACGCCGGAACGTAAATCGTCTGCCCGGTGACAATACGCAGGTCGCGCCCGGTGAGGGGCCGCGCCGCACTCGATGCAAGTGGCTGTTGAGGTTGTGTCACGGCGGCATCGCAACCGGTGAGCATCAGCACGGTAAGCACAACCAGGATGATAACTTGGAGCCTCTTGGGTTTCATGGTTTCTCCGTCGAACACGCAAATTGGCTGGTAACGCGCAGGTGTGCAGATGCCCCGGACTCGAACCGGAGATCAAACCCATGGTACCCGCCTGGTTGGCGAGCGGTGCTCTCCCGTTAAGCTACATCTGCACAGTGGGTATTGTAACGAAAAAGGCGACCCCTGGCGTTTAAGATTTGGGCAGTATGTGCACGCCCGGAGAGATTCGAACCGGGGATACGCCAACATCACCGTAGGCCTACACGTTGCCGTAAACGATGCCCTCGCGGGCACTTCGGCGTCGAACCGAAGGTCTCAGGCTTTGGGGGAGGTCCTCCCGTTAGCAGACACCTCGCAGGGTGTGCAGATGCCCCGGACTCGAACCGGGGGTCGATCCAAACACCGCCAGGTGGGCGGAGGGCGCTCTCCCGTTGAGCTACATCTGCACAGGTTGAGTTTACACCTACACCTCGGCGGCTTGCTTGCCGAACTGCGTTTCGTACAGCTTGGCGTACACCCCACCCAGCGCGAGCAGGTCGTCGTGCTTACCCCGCTCGACGACGCGGCCCCGGTCCATCACGAGGATTTCGTCTGCCGCGCGGATGGTGCTCAGGCGGTGGGCGATAACGATACTCGAGCGGCCCTGCATAATGCCGCTGAGCGCGTCTTGAATGAGGGCTTCGCTTTCGCTGTCGAGGTGACTTGTGGCCTCGTCCAGCACAAGAATGCGCGGGTCTTTGAGGATCACACGGGCGATGGCGACGCGCTGCTTCTCGCCACCGCTGAGGCGATACCCGCGCTCGCCGACGACCGCATCGTAGCCTTCTTCAAGGCCCATGATGAAGTCGTGGATGTTGGCGGCCTTCGCTGCGGCCTCGATTTCCGCGTCGGTGGCATCGGGCTTGGCGTACAGTAGGTTGTTACGAATCGTGTCGTGGAACAGGTACGTTTCCTGCGTGACCATGCCGATTTGCGCACTGAGCGAATCGAGCGTTACATCGCGGAGGTCGTGGCCGTCCAGCGTGATGCGCCCTGTGGTCGGGTCGTACAGGCGGGGGATGAGATAAGTCATCGTGGTTTTGCCTGCGCCCGATGGCCCCACCAGCGCGACCAACCCGCCCGGCTCTATCGTGAACGAGACATCGACCAGCGCTTTTTCGCGCGCCTGATGCTTGCGCCCTTCTTCGGCCTCGGGTTTGTCGTTCGTCGCGCCGTTTTTCGGTTTCTCGGCCCCATTGTTGCGACGCTCACCCGGCAGCGCGATGGTGTGGTGGGCGTCGGCCCCTACGCGCTTGACCTCGCTGAGGAGGCCGTTGTCGTTCGCGTCGTAGATGAACGTCACATCGTCGAATTGCAGGCGGCCTTGCACGTCATTCAGCACGAGGGCGTCGTCCTTCTCGGGGATGTCGCGCGGCAGGTCGAGGATTTCGAAGACGCGCTCGAAGCTCACGACCGATGTGACGAACGTTACCGGTGCGGTGGTCAACGATTGCAAGGGGCCGTACAACTGTGCCAGGTATGTGCCGAAGGCGACGATCGTACCGATGCTGAGGTCGCCGCGAATGACGAGGTAGCCGCCCGTCCAGAAGATGAGCGCCGTGCCGATAGACCCCACCTGCCCGATAAACGCAAACAGGCGGCTGCCCACCACCGCCCGCTTGATGCCGATGTCGCGGACGGCGCGCGCGTCGTCGCCGAAGCTGTTGACCTCGTCGTCGCGCCTGCCGAAGAGCTTCACCAGCAGCGCACCGCTCACGTTGAGTGTTTCGTTCATGCGGGCGTTCATGTTGGCGTTGTGTTCCATCGCCACACGGACGAGCGCGCGCAGGCGCTTCCCGGCGATGCGCCCGTAGTAGATGAACCCCGGCAGCACGATGAGGCCGAGTAACGTCAGGCGCCACTCCAGGGTCATCATGATGGCGATAGTCGCGGCAACCCGAAACAGGTTCGTGAGGATTTCGACGATGGTGTTGCTGATGGCGCTTTGGGCGTTGACGATGTCGTTGTTGAGGCGGCTCATCAGCTCGCCGGTGCGCGTGTTGGTGAAGAAGCGAATGCTCATCCGCTGAAGGTGACCGTATAGCGCCACCCGCAAGTCGAAGATAACCCCCTCACCGACGCTCGCATTCAGCCAGCGCTGGTAAATTGCGAGGATCGCGCTTGCGATTGGTATGATCAGAAGCGCCAGCGCGAGCATGTTCAGCCGGGTGAGGTTCTGGTTCGGCAGGGTGTTGTCGATCAGATCGCGGATGATCAACGGCGAGAGCAGGCTAATCCCCGTAGAGACGAGGATAATTGCAAGCATGATGATAAGCTGCCGCGTGTAAGGCCGCGCATACGTGAACACCCGCCGCACCAGCGCCCACGTCATCTTCGATAGGTTGTCTTCTTCTTCCGACGAGAAGACATAACGGTATAAACCGCCACCCATACCCATATGTTGTCCTTCCGTGGTTTGGTGATTTTTGGAGTGTGCTTAGTATCGGCTATTTTTGTTGAAGGCGATACTAGCCGTTCGGTTAGCGAAAAAATTTACGCATTCCCGCGTGTTGTTTCACAATCTTAACCTAATTGGGGGCTATTCTCTCTTAGAATAGTATCGGTGCGGAGTACATGGATCAATTATTGATGCCCATACAAACAGCCTGGGAAGACTCACAACGAACGATCGTCCGGCTCACGGTGCAGGACCCGTGGACCCTAAAGGACTTCCATACCGAACTTGTGCGCGTATATGAGATGATTGCTGATAACCCCACAACCATCGACGCGCTCATCGACTTTAGTGAGGCCAGCGTGCGCGACGAACTGACCGAGGTCTCGGCGGTGCCAGCCTATGCCGGGGTCAACGTCGTGGTGGGCAGCCGCGAGCAAATGCGCCCACTCGGGGCGATGCTGCGGCGGTTGTCGTCGTTGCGCTTTCACTTTTTGCCCGATGAACAGTTGGCTGTGCAGTTCATCCGCGAGGCGCAAAAACAGCGGACCTAAGACCCCTCCGCCATCGCGTCCTCGGTGCCGTCGCCCACGATGGTGAAGGTCAGCGGGCCGAAGCCACGCTCACCATCGAGGTCTAGTTGGACGCTCCAATTACCGGGTGTAAATGTGACATCCGATTGGTCGATAAAAAACCAGATACACGCCTGCGGAATTTCGAAGTCGTAGGTGAAGGGGAATGTACCCACTTCGGTGCCTTCATTGAACCAGCGGGCGGTGACGGTGGTATTGGCGGGGAAGTTCACGGCTGTGGCGACCACGTAGATTTCGGCGGTGTTGACATCGAAGGTATCGCGGGTGTCGAGCGCACAGTCGTCGTTTTGTACGCCGCTCGCAAGGGTTGCATTGACGAGTTGTGCGCCGCTCGCGCTGGTGGGCGCAGGTGGCGGTGTTGCCGTCGGTGTGGCAGTGCTAACTGGGGGTGCCCCACCGTTGAGGTCGGCCCCTTCGGGCAGTAGCGCGGCTGGGTCGATGCCCGGCGGCAGGGTCGCCGCCTCGGGTTCGGTGAGGCCGAGGAAGTCCGACGAGGTACCGCGTGCTTCGAGCGTCGCGAGCAGGCGAAGATTTTGCACTTCCACGTTACGCACTTCGGTCTGGGCATGTTCCAGGGTAATCTGCATGCGGTCCACCTCGACAGTGGCCGTTTCGCGCAATAGCGCAACCTGCGTGCCGAGGTCGCGGTTCTGGGCGCTCAGCGTCAGTTCGGCGTCGGAGGGGCCGAGCACGGCCCCACAGGCAGTGGTTACAAGCAAAATCAGCAGAGACAGGGGCGCGATGCGTTGCATAAACAGGATGCCTCGGATAAGTCGACAAACTCAAGCGCAACACATTAGCACGCGATAGCGGTGCAAAACAGGGTACAGGTTGTTAGGCAGTGCCTGCCTATACATCCCAGGTGATGTGAATGATCGTCTCCTCGCCGCCGAAATCGCGGCGATCGGTAATACTCTCGTACTCTACAAGGAACTGCGTGCCCCGTGGCAAAAACCGCTTGCAGAAGCCGTAGGCTACACCGTATGTCACGTCATCGGGGAAGATGAAATCGACGAGGCGGACGATCCAATGGTTGTCACCCAATTTTTCGGTTTGCAACTCGCCCGCCCCTTCACCTCGGTGATTTTGGAGGTACACCTCGGGCCAACCCGCGAGGATGTCGCCAAGGGGGGCATTTTCGCGCTCTGGTGGATACTGAAGATTCGCAGCGATGGAGAGGCCAATGGCGATGATACTCGATGCTTTACCCTCTGCAACCATCATGTTGAACACGTTGAGCAACTGTTGGGTGGGGTACCACTCATCGGGCTGCACATCGGTGAGGCCACTTTGCTCTACATAGAAGGGTGTGGAGTGGTCCTCCATATTCTTGATGTACGAGAGGATGTTCGCGCCGATGGTTTCGACATTGGGCGGGCAGGTGAATTTTCTCATAACCTTGCTCCAGAGGACAAAGGACTACGAACGATAAAAACTGAGCGTTGCGCGATACGGGTAGTGGCTACCCGCAAACATACGACCAGATTCTACTGTGCCTAAGCGGTCACAGCCACCAACACGGCTATTGATCATCCCAGGTGATGTGAATGACTGTCTCGTTACCGCCGAAGTCACGGCGGTCGGTCAGGCTCTCGTACTCTACCATGAAGCTCGTCCCTGGGGGCAAAAACCGTTTGCAGAAGCCATAGGCCACGCCGTACGTGGCGTCATCGGGGAAGATAGAATCGACGAGGCGCACAATCCAGTGGTTGTGGTCGAGCTTCTGAACCTCCAGGTGACCCGCCCCCTCGCCGCGGTGATTTTGCTCGTAGACCGACGGCCACCGGCTGAGAATGTCCTCAAGTGGCGCGTGCTCAAGTTCTTCGGAGTATTCCAGCTTTTCGGCGGTGGAGAGGCCGACCGCGACGATGCTTGCGGCCTTGCCATCGGCCACCATCATGTTGAACACGTCTAGCAGTTTTTGGGTGGGGTACCACTCATCGGGCTGCACATCGGTAAGGCCACACTGTTTGACGTAAAAGGGCGTGCGGTGGTCTTCCATATTGTCGATATACGTGAGTACGTTGGACCCAATCGTTTCGACGGTGGGTGGACAGGTAAACAGTCGCATGGTTGCTCCCCAAGAACCTTTGTTTCGAAATGTCGTTAGCCCCCAACCTGCGAACAGTTGGGTTACACACTTACTTTAAGTATAACCCAAAATTGGCGAAAAGTTGTTGTTTACATTCAATATTCATAGTTATTTCGCCAGTGACAGGGGCACGATCCTCGGGGAGAACGCATGATCTTGGGACTGCATCGCGACGTTAGAACAAGAGCAGGTTGTGTGCGGGGGCATCTCATCCACATTTTAGGGGCGCCTGTGTTCACTCGCGCATGAGCGTCGTCAGTGCGATTTCCAGCCCGGTGTCGATGTTGTATACCTTGAATGTTAGCTCCGGCAAGGTGAGCACCCCGCAGCTACAGCGCGCATCGCCCTCGCGGTTGGCGCTGACGCTCCCCGCGTTGAGCACCCACATCACCCCGGCCCGCACGCGCATGGGCGTGTGCGTATGCCCCAGCAGTACGATGTCCGCGTCGGCCTCGTCGATGAGGCGCTGCCACTTTTCGTCGCGGGAGCCGGGGAACATATAATTTGTGTTGCTCCATGGTGCGCCGTGAGTCAGCACGATGTCGAAGCCTGCCCTCTCGAAGCGGCGGGTGAGTGGTAACGTTGACACAAATTCGAGGGTATCGTCCTTCAGCAAAAACGCAGACTGACTGCCGAATTCGAGGGTACTTTGTATCCATGTCTGGTTATTTTTCGCAGACTCATCGTGATTGCCCCTCACTGCCGGGATGCCGCGCTTGCGAATGAGGTCGACGACGGCGTCGCCGTCGGTGCTGCCCTCGACGAGGTCACCTGCGCACCATATCTCATCCACCCCTTTTGTCTCCAGCAGCATGAGCGCCGTCTGTAGCTCGGGCAGGTGGGCGTGAATATCGGAAATGAGGCCGATTTTGTGGCTGGCCATATGTCCCTCCGTGGGAAGTTGCAATCACTCTGGAATTACTCTGAAGGATACAGGTGCATTCGCGCGCAGGATATGTCACACTCTGAGCAACTTGGAAAAAACATTATTCTGCGAGGACCGTTCGATATGACTTACAACATCCCAGAACTGACTGCCCCCGAGGCCATCCCGGCCAACGAGGCGATTTTGATTGCCAACGGCGACCTGCGCCTGAGTGCGAACCAGGTGTGCTGGGACGCCCAAGATGCGATGGAACAGCAAATTGTGTCGGCATTTGCCAAAGAGAGCATTACGGTGCGGCGCGGCCACGAATACGACCCCGAACTCAAGCACGGCTTCATCTGGAACCAGCGCATGGGCATGGACGTGTTCAAGAATATTCCGCCGGATGCCAAGCTCATCGTTGCCGAGGCGGTATGGCAGTACAGCCATCACATCCTTGCCGGGTTGCGCGACCACCGCGGGCCGATCCTCACGGTGGCCAATTGGAGCGGGCAGTGGCCGGGCCTCGTGGGCATGTTGAACCTCAACGGCAGCCTGACGAAGATGGGCGTGAAGTACAGCACCGTCTGGAGCGAGGACTTCACCGACGACTACTTCCTGAACGGCCTTCGTCAGTGGATAAACGAAGGGAAGATCGACCACGACACCAGCCACGTCCGTGACTTGCGCGGTATGACGCTCCCCACCACCGAAAAGACGCTCGGCGAAGCACTAGCGGCCCAACTACGCCGCGAAAAGGCCATCCTCGGCGTGTTCGATGAGGGGTGCATGGGCATGTACAACGCCATCATCGATGACGAACTGATGAACCCGCTCGGCATGTACAAGGAGCGGCTGAGCCAGTCGGCGTTGGTCGCAGCGATGCGCGATGTCACCGATGAGGAGGCGCAGGCCTGCCGTCGCTGGCTGGACGAGCGCGGCGTGACCTTCGTCACCGGCAGCAACGAAGAAACCGACCTCACCGATGCGCAAATCCACGAGCAGTTGAAGATGTACACGGCGGCGGTGCGCATTGCCCACGGCTTCGGCTGCGATGCTGTGGGCATTCAGTATCAGCAGGGCCTTAAAGATATGGCCCCGGCCAGCGACCTCGTCGAAGGGCTGCTGAACAACGTCGAGCGCCCGCCGGTCTACGACATCGAGACGAAGGAAGAGCTGTACCCCGGCGCGGCCCTGCCCCACTTCAACGAGGTGGACGAGTGCGCGGGGGTCGATGCACTGGTGACTAACCGCGTATGGAACGCAATGGGCTACGACCCCGCGACGACGCTCCACGACTTGCGGTATGGGGCACCGTATGGCGATGACTACGTGTGGGTGTTCCTCATTAGTGGGGCGGCCCCGGCCAGCCACTTCATCGATGGCTATGCGGGCGCGAGAAGCGAGCGCCAACCACCGATGTACTTCCGCCTCGGCGGGGGCACGCTGAAGGGCATCAGCAAGCCCGGCGACATTGTGTGGAGCCGCGTCTTCGTGATGAACGGTGAACTGCATGTGGATATGGGCCTCGCGTCGGTCATCGAGCTGCCGATGGAGGAAACCGAGCGTCGTTGGCAGGCGACCACGCCGCAATGGCCCATCATGCACGCGGTGCTGAAGGGCATCAACCGCGACCAGATGATGGCGCGCCACAAGGCGAATCACCTGAATGTGGCTTACGCCCCCGATGCCGATTCGGCGGCGAAGGCCCTCGTGGCGAAGGCCGCCATGTTCGAGGCGTTGGGCGTGAAGGTCTCCATCTGCGGGGATGTGTCGTTCTAACGTCGTGAGCCGTTTGGGCGAGGCTCGATTGGGGTCTCGCCTGCGCCCCTACACGGTTCGACGGGGTGTTTCACTGGCTTATACAACCGTTTTTGCACTGAAAGCAGAAAACTGCTGCTTTGCGCGGTGCGAAAGTCCCCTCTCAGTTTGCGGGGGGATTTTTAGGGGAGGGGTTCACATCCCCGCATTGGCGCTATTCGCAATCCCACGGTGAGCCGTATCCACGCGCGTAGTTCGGCAAATCGGAGAGTGGCACCTCCACGCATTCGATCTGCACGAACAGGTCATCGTCTCTCACGAAAAAGTCCACATCGAAGCGAGGTTTGGGCAGACCGACTTCTGAATTCCCGGTAAGAAAGTCCAGATATGTGCATAACAGCCCGGCATACGTGCATTCATAGACTGTATATGTTGCCTCGAGTCGTGGGTCGTTGGGGCCGGGGTCTTCGATGCCCCCATAATCGAAGCCCACTTTGTGGATTTTGCCCTCGTTAACTATCGTGTCAGTGTGGTTGAAGCCCTGATAGAAAATGGCAAACAAGCCCTGGTAACCACACAGTAGAAGGGCACTGCACAAACTGAAAAAACTCAAGAGAACAATGGCCCAATTTGGGGTGATTTCGAAACGGATAAGGTTGTGCACCGGTGCAACGAGGAACACCACAATCAACAGTATCACCAAAAAGTGGAACTGCCGATCACCGTACAGCGCGGAAAGCGGATAGATCATCGGTCTGCGCACACCGTCGAAGTAGATTGTGGCGACCCTGCCCCCGACATAGAGCGCAGCAAGTACAAACGGTAGCGCGGTCGCAGGGTAGTCCCAACGCCGCCGCGCTTTCGGTTTCTCGATTCTCATCGCCGTACCCCCTCGTTACTCATTACTTGCCCCTACACGAATGTGAGGCCCGGGTTTTTGAACGGAATCAGTGCCATAATCACGGCTGGGGTGTAGAAAGACTCGCGCGTGAGCACATCGCCGGTGAGCAGGCCCACCGAGCCGTTCTTCTGCTTGGTGTTTTCGCCGCCGAAGACGCGGTCGTCCGCGTCACCGAGTTCGAGGCCCTCGTCGAGGATGAGCCGCGCCACCTCGTGCGGCAAGAAGAACGTACCCGTTTTGCTGCGCCCCGGTTGGCCATCTTGCCGGAGCACGACCACCCACGCGAACACCGACAACCCGCCCTCGGTGAACGGCTCCACGCCGCCCTCGATGCCCACGGCATAGTCGACTGTGGGCCGCGCTTCGAGGGCCGCTTTGGCGCGGTTCGCCGCGCCTTGCTGGGTTTCTTCATCGGTCATCGGTTGGTCGCTGACGCCGCTCGGTACATCGATGCCGCTGACGATCAGTTCGGTGCCGGGGAACATCTGCACGAAGCCGTTGTGCGTCGCGCTGAGCTTCACCGGGTTTTGCGAGGCCACGAGAATATTCATGTTTCCACCCCTTTTTGATAGCTGGTATACGTGCGCACGTGCTTAAAGCCCCCCCGCTCGTAGACGCGCCGCGCACGCGGATTATCGACGTTGACGCTGATGACCGCCGTGCCGTAGCCGGCGGCAGCGAAGCGGCGCATCGCCTCGACGATGAGCGCGTCGGCAATGTGTTTGCCCCTGTGCGATGGCACCACCGCAAGGTTATCGATCCACGCGTCGGCCACGTCGACCGAGCAAACGATGTAGGCCACAGGAGCGTTTCCACCGCGGACCAAAAACGAGTACGCAGGCCGAAAGTCCGCGCCATCGACGAAGCTGGCCGCCCACTTTTCCAGTGGCCAATCGGGGAAGTGTGGGCGCGTCGTGAAGGCCGCCCGGTAGACTGTATGCGCTTCGGTGAGCAGGTCATCCGCCCATGGGACGAGTGTCAGGCCATCTGCGAGTGAGGCGTGGGGTAAGGTATCCGTTGTGCGGCGGAGTTCGTCCTCGGCATGGCTGAAGGCGAAGCCGAATTTTTCGAGAAACGCGGGGAAGTCCGGGGCGCGGTCGTAGTAGTCGACACGGAGTCGTGTCGCTTTGGCCTCGGTCGCGTGGGCGATGCTCCACTTAAGCACCGCCGTGCCGATCCCCTTGCCCCGGTAGTCCGGGTGAACGCGGCCATCGAGGAAGGCGACATCGCCGCTAAAGCCGACGCGCGCGTAAGCCGCGATTCGTCCGCTGTTGTCGAGGGCGGCGATTGTGTCGCGTTCGGGGTTCGTGCTGCCGCGTGCGAACAGGCCGCCCGTGTTGTCATCGAGAAAGGCGCATTCGTCCAACAGGGTATCGAGCGCGGTTGCATCGACCGGGTGCAACGGTCGCCAGAGATGGCCGGGAAGCATCGGTAAATTGGTCATGCGGGCAGTATAGCCAGCCGGTCACAGGCGCGGTAGGGTAGGGCCGCAGGCGAAAAGCGTAAGCTTCACCCGCGTAGAGCTTTAGCATTCGCCAAACGTGGAGAACTGCGCGTTGATCGCCGCCTGACGCTCGCGCCAGTCTGGCATGTGGTCGCTCATCATCGCCTGGAAGCGCTTGCCGTGGTTAAACACGATCAGATGCACCAGTTCGTGCAGCACCACATACTCCGCGAGGTGGGGCGGCATCCAGCACAGCGCTTTGTTGAGCGTGATGTTGCCCCGGCTGCTGCAAGACCCCCACTTGCGGTACATCGTGCGGAACTGTACGCGCCCCGGTTCCACGCCGATAACCGCCGCCCAATCGGCGACCATCGCCAGGATTTGCGCCTCGCTGGTTTGCTCTGCGGGGGGTGGCTGCACCGTATCGCTGAGTTTGGTAAGCCCCTGCTTGATGAAGCGCTTCACCTGCGGGTTGGTTTCATCCAGCCAGTGTGGAATAAACACCTCGATGCCACCGGGCACCGCGCGCATCATCAGGCTACGGCGGTTCTGGCGGCGAATTTTCACATCGTAGTCCATGGGACTCTCTGTGAGGATGGTTGCTGTGGGCAAATCGCTTTATCAACTATAGACGGCGGCACATGCGAGGCCAAGGGCCATTGAGCCTGTCTCACCGAGCCATCATCGTTTGCAAATAGAGCGCTATCGCGGCTGGGTATGATTTTTCAGCCACGCCGCGATTTCCGCCGTGCCCAGGTCGCCCTTTGCGACGTCGAGCACATAGGCGCGCACAGCATCTTCATCGACTGAAAATGCCAGCCCGTTGAGTTCCAAAAACAGGTCCACGGCCATTTGCGCGGTGCGCTTGTTGCCATCGGCAAACAGGTGATGATACGCCAACGATTCCAGCAGTGCGGCGGCTTTATCGTACACCGTGGGGAACTGCGGCTGCCCGAACAGTTCGATGCGCGGGCGCTTGACGGCGCTTTCGAGCAAGTGAATATCGCGGATGAAGGTTTCGCCGCCGGTTACCGTGTGGTTGATGTTGTACAGGTCGCTTGTGTTGAGGTACCGAATCGGTGTGTTGGGTGTGTCGGATTTATCGTTCTGCGAGTTCATCCAGCAGCCATTTCTGTTCGGCCAGTATATCGTCGATGAGGGCCGTATCGCGTTGCGCGTCGGCTGCCGGTATGGCGGGGGCCGGTTGCGTAGGCACCCACACCGCGAAGGCCGCCGCTTCCTGCCGGCCTTCCGCCACATCGAGGATCATATCGAGCGCGGCAGGCATGTCCCAGGTAGCGCGCTGCCCATTGACGGCCAGCATCATCAGCGCGGAGACGGTCGCGGTGCGCTTGTTGCCGTCGGCAAAGGGGTGGTTGCGGGCGACGGAGTGCAGTA
>CAYSVE010000006.1:0-31605 GCA_964434365.1 uncultured Anaerolineaceae bacterium
CGCCGTGGTCCATCACGACGATGACATCGGCGCTGGTGATGGTGCTCAGGCGGTGGGCAATCACGAAGCTGGTGCGGCCCTTCAGCAGTTTTTCCAGCGCCTCCTGGATGAGCTTCTCCGTTTGCGTGTCGATATTGCTGGTGGCCTCATCGAGGATGAGGATGCGCGGGTCTGCGAGGAGCGCGCGGGCATAGGCCAACAACTGGCGCTGCCCACTACTGAGCAGGCTACCGCCCTCGCGGACATCGGTTTCGTAGCCGCTTTCCAGCCGCTCGATAAAGTCGTGTGCGCCGACGGCCTTGGCCGCGTCGACCACGTCTTGGTCGGTGGCGTTCAGCCGCCCGTAACGGATGTTGTCCATCACCGTGCCGCTGAACAGATGCGTCTCCTGCGGAACCACACCCATCTGGCTACGCAGGCTCTGCTGCGTCACGGTGCGCACATCGTGGCCGTCGATGCACAACTGCCCCTCCACCACATCATGAAAGCGCATCACCAGCTTGACCATCGTCGTTTTACCGGCGCCGGTGTGGCCCACGAACGCCACCGTCGACCCGGCAGGCACATCGAGGTTGATGTCCTTTAGCACCCACTCGCCGGTTTCGCTGTAGCGGAAGTTAACGCGCTCGAACTGCACACGGCCCTCGATGTGCGGTAGTTCAGTGGTCGCGTTGTCGTCGGTGACCTCGATTTCCTCGTCCATCAGGCGGAAGACCTTGTAGCCGCTCGCCATCACACTCTGGAAGAGGTTATAGCGTTGCGCCAGCATACGCACGGGGAAGAAAAATTGGTCGATGTACAACACGAACGTCACCAACGTGCCCACAGTCAGGCGGTCGTCGAGGACGAGCACCCCACCCACGTAGATGAGCGCGCCGGTCGCGACTCCACCGACAAGTTCGATGCTGGGGAAGAAAATGCCGGAAATCAACGATGCGACGACGCTGCTCTGCCGCAGTTCATCGTTGATTCGCGTCTCGAAGCGGTTGAGGTTGTAGGCCTGCCGGTCGAAGGCTTGCGTCACGCGTACGCCGTTGAAGGCCTCGCTGAGTTCGGCATTCACGCGGGCGTTGGCGTCGGTCACGCGGAGGTAAGCCTTGCGCGCGTAGATGCGCCACACATTCGCGATGATGAACAGCACCACAAGCACCACGATCGCAACCACTGTCAGTTGTGGGTTGATAATCGCCATCGACACAATGATGCCCACCAGCGTAAACACCTCGCGGACCGTGCCGATCACCGCGAAATTGATGGCCTCGCGAATGACGTTCACATCGCTGATGACGCGCGCGATGAGTCGCCCGGCCTCGTAGCGCGCGAAAAAGCTGATCGAAAGCTGTTGGATGTGGTCGAAAAGTTGGTCGCGCAGGGTTTGGATAATGCGCTGTCCGGCGGTCGCGGTGTTGATGAGTTGCACGTAGAACCCGGCGGCCCCGGCAGCCTGTATGATGATGTAACCGACCACCCCCAGCCCAACGAGCGAGAGATTCCCCTGCGCGATACCTCGGTCCACGGCGTAACCGATGATGGGCGGCCCGGCCACAGCCGCAACCACACTCATGGACATGCCCACCAGCGCGATCAACAGGTTGCGCGAGTACGGTACCAGGTAAGACCCCAACCGCTTGGTTACGTCCCAGTCGAAGCCGCGAATTTGTTCTTCGTTTTCGATGTCGACGTAGGTCGCCATTCGTTTGTCCCTTCGTCAGTTAGTCGCCGCCGCTGAGCAAGTCTGCGATGGCGCGGAACTCGCCGGTGATGCGTCGTTCGTCTTCGACCTTCGGCGGCGCGTCGCCTGTGAGATACTCGGCGCTGCGCAGACGATCTTGCTCGGCCATCTGCAACTCATAGAGTTCCTTGTACGGTCCGTCGATGGTGATAAGGTCGGCGTGTTTGCCGCGCTGCACGATTTCACCGTCGGCCAACACGAGTATGAGATCCACATTGATGACGCTACTGAGGCGCTGCGCGATGATGAACGTCGTGCGCCCATCCATCAGCGTATCGAGCGCTTGCTGAATCAGATTTTCGGTGCGGGTATCGACGCTGCTGGTGGCATCATCGAGGATGAGAATGCGCGGGTTGATGAGCAGCGCGCGGGCAATCGCGGTGCGCTGGCGCTGCCCACCGCTGAGCGTCACACCGCGCTCACCGACGATGGTGTCGTAGCCATCAGGAAACTCCACGATGAAGTCGTGGGCGTTGGCGGCCTTCGCTGCCGCTTCGATCTGCTCCTGGGTAGCCTCTGGCTTGCCGTAGGCGATGTTCTCGCCGATGGTCGCGCTAAACAGCAGCGACGTTTGCAACACATTGCCGATGTAGCTGCGCAACTCGTTCACATCGAGGTCGCGTACATCGACCCCGTCGATTTTCACGCTGCCCTCGGTGACATCGTAGAAGCGCGGGATGAGGTTGATCACACTCGTTTTACCGCTGCCCGTCGCGCCGATAAGGCCAATTACCTGGCCGGGGTGCGCCTCAAAGGTGATGTGCTGGAGCACCGCCTGCCGTTCGTACTTGAAGCACACGTCATCGAAGTGAACGTGCCCTTGCATATTCGGCAGAGTTTGGGCGTTGGGCTTGCTTTCTATTTCCACCGGCGCGTCGAGAATTTCGAAAACGCGCTCGGCACTCGCGATGGCCTGCGTCGTCAGCAGGATGACGAAACCGAGGAAACGCATCGGCTGTGAGAGCAACAACACATAGAAGTTGAACGACACGATTGTACCGACGGTGACATTGCCGATGCCGCGTTGCTCCATGATGCCACCGAAGAAAAGTACCAACGCCACCGACATCGACACGATGAACGCGCTGGTGGGGATGAAGGTCACCCAACGGCGGATGAGACCGAGTTGATCGTTGAACAGGCGCTCGTTTTGTGCGCCGAACTGCTCGCGCTCGAACGATTCGCGCGCGAACACACGCACCACTTCGGCACCGAGGGCGTTTTCTTGCAGCCGATTGCTGAGCTGCTGCGTTTGCTCCATCACCTGTTTCCAGCGCGGGCGCACATCGAAGGCGAAGTTACGACTCATGAACGACAGCGGAATCATCGGCAACAGTGCGATAACTGCGAGAATCGGACTCGTCGAAAACATGACGATAACGACGCCCAACAGCAAAAAGCCGGTGTTGAGGCCATCGAACAGACCAAAGGCGAAATATCGTTGGATCTCGCCGACATCGCTAATCGCGCGCGTGACGAGCGTGCCAACGTGTGCGTTATCGTGGTAGCCGAAGGAGAGCGTTTGCACTTTGTCGTAGACGGCATTGCGGATGTCGAAGGCGATGTGGTGGCTCAGCCGCTCCCCGAAGAACCGCCCCAGAAAACCCATCACACCACGCAAAATGCCCAGGAGAACGACCAATAAACCCGCCCCCAGCATAAAACGGCTGTCGTTGCGCTCGATGCCGATATCGATAACATCGCCCAGTACGATCGGCACGATGACTGCGAGCGCATTCGTCCCGATGACGCCGATTAACGCGGTGATAGCCCAACGTCGATACGGCCCCAGATAGCCCATTATTCGCTTCCACAAGTTCATGGTACCTCCTGAACACTACGGACCATGCAGGCTTCCAAGGTTACCCCAGACCGATGAAAATACCACATACCAATGTGGTCTAAGTGGTCTGGGGCACAAGTTTGCGTCAATTTTTTCGCTGCCGTTAAGAATTGTGCTATATATGAGTGGATAGGGAGTGATTGGACAAACCGATGAACGGACAACCAGAGCCATCGACCACCAACGGTAATGGCTCGCATACAACGAACACCCCAAAGCAAAATGAGGTATCCGCAGCGGAATCGTACACGACCCCACACGACCCGGCGCTACGCTACGCATGGCGGCTGTACAACGACTTCGACGGCATTTCCGTCCAGCAGAAGGGTGAAAACCTGCGCCGCCGCACATGGATCATCGTGCTGGTGTGGTTCACGAGCGTGCTGGCCCTCGTCCCGAGTTCGGCCATCTTCGCCGGTTGGCTCTCGCCGAGCGTGCCGTACATCCGGGCTGCGTTGGTGCTCTTACCGGCCATCACGGCGGCCCTGTTGACGTTCGCCGGGCAGTTTACCCCACCACGTGTGTGGATCGCGTATCGAGCGGGTGCGGAAAAAATTCGGCGTGAGATTTACCTGTATCGGCTGCAAGCCGGAGACTACACCACCGAGAGCAGCATCGGCGAACGACAGCAACACCTGCTTTCCAACGTCGGCGACCTCGCGGCAGAAATCATGCAACCGGATGCCGTGCCGCACTTTCCGTCGCCAGCGTACAATCGAAAGCGCTACCCGGAATACTTCTCCGAAGAAAATGCTGCCCTCACCGCACCCCAGCGCGACGACCTACCCGTACCTGTGAATACCGATACCAAGGAAGACGACGGCTACTCGTTGCTGGGCGGTATGGAGTACATGCGGTGGCGTGTGATCCCCCAGCGCGATTGGTACAAAGGCAAAATCTACAAGGACTTCGACAAGCTGCGACAATGGCGCACGGGTACACTCGTCGTCGGCGTGCTGGGGTCGGGCGCAGCGGTAGCCGCCTATGTGCTGCCCGGCACCGAGGTCCTCATCGCCATCGTCGCAGCGACCACGCTCAGTATCGGCACGTACGTACAACTCAAGATGTTCGGCGGCCTGTACGGCAGCTACTCGCGGACGCTCTCGCTGTTGAACGCCGAAAAGGCGAAGTGGGATATTCGGCCAGAAAGTGATAAGGCTGACCCCGACGTAACCCGTGAACTGGGCGACATCATCGAAACGATCTTCCAGGAAGAGCGCGATGTGTGGATTCAGCACGCCACCCAGGCCCAGGTCGAAAGCGAACAAGCCCTTGCGCGCGGTGTCGAACGGCAATCGGCACGGCCGGGCCGAGACAGTGGTCAATCCGAAAGCACAACAGCCACTTCGCGTACCGGGACGGGTCGCCTGCCGAGACTGACCACTCAGTCGAGCATGCCCCCCAGAGCCGATACACCGCCGGATGATGCAGGAAGCCAAAAGAACGTGGGCGGTTAACACCGCACCGCTAGTCATCGTCGAAGTCGTGAATATCCTCCAGCCGATACAACGACTTCGGCGGCCCGATGACGATCAGCCGGTCGCCCGCTCGAAAGGTGTACTTCGACGACGGGTTGATGATGAGTTCATTCTCTACGGTGACAATCGCCACGATGGACAGATCGCGCACCGCGCGCAGGTCGCTCGTGGCGACCGTTTGCCCCACCAACCGCGAGCGGTCTACCACGTCAATTTCGCCGATGTCGTAGCTCCCCTCGTCGCTGACGTCGAACAACGTCGAGAGGAAGCGATGCACCGATGGGCGCAAAAGCGCCATCGCCATGCGGTGCCCGCCTATCTGGTGCGGGCTAACCACGTGGTCGGCCCCAGCCCGGCGCAGCTTGCTCTCGCTTTGCACAACGGACGCCCGCGCGACAACATACAGACGATTGTTGATACCACGCGCGGTGAGTATCGCCAACACGTTGTCGGCGTCGCTGTCGAGGGCGGCGACAAACCCGCGCGCCCTTTCGATACCCGTTTTCGCGAGGGTGGTGTCTTCGGTGGCGTCGCCGATAACGAAAGGCACCCCGAAATCCACCAGCATTTCCTCCGTTTGGATGCGCACATCCTGGTCGATAACGACGCACTGTTCGCCCCGCGCGAGGATGTCGCGCACGATTTGGCGTCCGATGCGGCCAAAACCCGCCACCACATAATGATTTTCCATCAGTTGTAAGGACTCCTCCATACGCCGTTCACGAACGGCCAACCACAGGCGGTCGCCCAGTAGAATGCCGAGCGCATTGCTCACGGCGCTCGTCGCCGCACCGATGCCCAAAAACAACAGCACCATCGTGAACAATCGCCCGGCATCGGTTCGGGGCACGATGTCGCCGAAGCCGACCGTCGTCACGGTGATGACGGTCATGTAGAGCGCTTCGGTCACATCGAGGTTTTCCAGAAACATAAAGCCGCCAATGCCGATGAGCATGAACGACAACAAAAACGCCAGCGACAACTGAAAGCGGCGCACTGGGTCACTGAGCAGGGCACGAACGCGCACCGAAACGCGTTCTAGCGAGCGGAGGGAGCGGCTATGCCGGCGCGATTGGCCCATCAGGTGGTTAGCACGATCTTTCCGGCGTTGCGGTTGGTCTTCATCATCTCGTGGGCACCCGCCACATCATCGAGCGGCATCGTCGTGAAGATGACCGGGCGCAGCGTCCCGGCTTTGAACTTCGGCAGCGCCCACCGTCCGAAGTCGGCGACGAGTTTCGCCTTGAGGTCCGCGCGGCGGTTGCGGAGCGTACTGCCGGTGACGGTCAGGCGTTTGGCCATAATCTGCCCAAAGTTGACCTCCTTCATGGCGCCGGCCTGCAAACCGATGAACACGATGCGACCCCACTTTTTCAGCACGCGCACGTTGTCGTCCCAGTACGGCGCCCCCACCATTTCCAGCACAAGGTCGACCCCATCCGGGTAGGTTTGCAGCAGGCGGTCGGCGAAGTTCTCGGTTTTGTAGTCGATGGTGAGGTGCGCGCCGTATTCGCGGCAAACCTCATGTTTGCCGGCGCTGGCCGTCACGGCGATGTGCGCGCCGTGGACTTTCGCCATCTGCGAGGCAGCGAGGCCCACCCCACTTGCCCCAGCATGGATGAGCAGCGTTTCGCCGGGGGCCAGCCTGCCGAGGTCGAACATATTGCTGTACGCCGTGAGGAACGCCTCCATCAACGCACCACCTTGCACAAAGCTGAGGTTCTCCGGTAGGGGCAGGGTGGTATCGGCGGGCGCGAGGGCGTAGTCGGCGTAGCCCCCGCCCCCCACGAGCGACATGACCCGGTCGCCGACGGCGAAGCGCGTCACGCCTTCCCCCACCGCTTCGACCTCCCCCGCAAGTTCGAGGCCGAGCGTGTGTGGTGCGCCCTCCGGCGGCGGGTACCCCCCGGCGACCTGCATCAGGTCGGCCCGGTTGAGGGCGGTCGCGCGGACGCGGACAAGCACTTCGCCGCCGCCAGGTAATGGCGTCGGGATTTCGATCAGCGTTGGGATTTGGTCCTTGGCAATGACGGCGCGCATGGGCGGTGGCTCCTCCGGTCGTTGTATCATTGGGGAGAGTATAGGGTACCGAAGCGTGGGGGGTAATTCCAAATATAGCAATTCGTTCGCAAAAGCTTTTTGTGCTTGTGGTGCTTGTTGCGATTATGGGCCTGCCTCACCCAGAAGTTGCCACTTTGCAGGAGGGCACACGACGGGTGATAACGCCTGACAATGTTGCAGAAATTGTCCTCCTGGCAGAATTTCCCGGTTACGAAGCCGCCGGACCCGACACATTGCAGGTCGCCGGCTTTGAAGTGCGCTATACGACGTATGTGAACGGGAGACATCAGGCATGGGAGTTGAATAGCCCAACCAGTGAGCACATCCTTACTGGCTATAACGGTTGGCCCGATGCCGGCACCGTGAACCCACATGCACAGCGTGTTGCCTTTGCGTGTGGCGGCCCGCCAGCGGACGTGCATATTTGCGTGCATTCGATAGCTGGCGGAAGAGAGTTGGCGAAATTCACGGATATTGGCTTTGGGAGTGACATCGAATTCAGCGATGATGGCCGCTACTTGGGTATGACGACGATTACCTCGCGGGCCACAGGTGCAGCACATGTGTGGGACCTTGAGCAAATGGCTGAGATTTTAGTCTACAACAGCCCCCGTACTTCATGAAATCGCTTGCCTTCATGCCAGATTCCACGGTAGCTGTATTCGGTGACGAGGTAAAAATGGCGATTTACGACTATGCTGCTGAACAAGTGATCGATGAACTGCAACAGTTTTACCCCATCAGCGAACTTGGTGGATTCATTTTGGATGTTGAGGCCCTAAAGTTTAGCCAAGATGGAATATTGCTGGCGAGCCTGGCGAACGACTACTCACTGTGGGTGTGGGATGTAGAAACCTACGAGGAGGTCTATTCGATTTTAAGCGGGAACCCCCAGCCCGATTACATAGCAAATCCCCTTGCGAACTTTACACTTGCTTTTAGCCAGGGCGGTCAACTGCTGGCATTCACATGTTCGGAGACTGCCGTTTGCTTTGCAGACGCGCAATCTGGTGACCTACTGGCGACGATCAACGGCAATCCATCGGATATGGCCTTTGCAGACGATGTGGCAATAGTCGCGCTCCGACATGACGATGGGTCATTGTCTCTTTGGGGCATCGAAGATTAACGACACACAATTTCCGGCCTGAGACTTGACCTCTCCACCCCACCTCATGCCTTGCTCACCCCACTGTGTTAAGACCTTATGGGGTTTTCACAAGATCGTTGACACCACTAGAACAAATGATTTATGCTGGGGTGCCACTAAACAAAAGGAGGCCATTCGTTGAGCCAACATAGCGAATTTAGTGTGGCGGATAGCTACGACTACAATCGAACCTCGCCACTGCGCTGGGTGGTAAGCCATGTACTACGGTACAAGTTCGTGCTGGTAGGCAGCCTGGCCCTCTACCTCACCGCGTGGCTGTCCTTCGCGTATGCGCGCGGGCCGCTCATCGGCGATGTCGCGGAGGTGTTCAGCGACCCGGCGGCCTTCGCGCCGCGTGCGCTCGTCTGGTTATCGTTGGCCGTGCTGTTCTTCCTCATGCTCGATGGCGTTGCGTCGCTCGTCGGCGCATGGTTCATGGAAATCATCGCGAAGCGCTTCGAGCGGGACGCGCGCGAGGAGCTGTACATCAGCTTGCTCGGCAAAAGCCAAACCTTCCACGACCGCCAGCGTGTGGGCGACATCATGGCACGCGCGACGGACGACACGCAAATGCTCGGCACGATGGTTTCACCAGGGCTGATCTTCATCCTCGTGGACCTGATCATGGGCTTTGCGGTGCCGATTACCTTCCTCGCGCTCATTCGCTTCGAGTTGACGCTGGTGCCGGTGCTCATGTTGCTGACGTACATCGTCGTGGTGCGCGATTACATGCGTCGGCTGTCGCCGGTGGTGACGAACCAGCGCGTGCAGTTCGGCGTGATGAACGCCGGGCTTGAGGAGACCATCAGCGGCATCGAGGTGGTGAAGGCCAGCTCGCGCGAACGCTTCGAACGCGTGAAGTTCGACCGCAACGCGCGACAATTCCGCGACTACTTTGTGCAGCAGGGTCTGCTCGAAGCGTGGTACTTCCCGCTGTTGGTGCATGCTGTCGCGTTTGGATTGTTCTTCCTCCATGCGATGGTGATGTACCAGGGCGGGCGACTGACAGTGCCAGACATCGTCGCAGCCGTGAGCCTGATGCTCATTTTGCGCTTCCCGATCTTTTTGTCGTTATTTGCGTTTTCGCTGTATCGGATGGGTATTTCCAGCGGCGAGCGCATCCTGAACATCATCAACACCGAGACGGAACTCGACGAAAACGACGGCGGCCACGAGGCCGGCATCGCCGGGGCCATCACCTTCGAAAACGTGACATTCGCGTACGATGAGAAGAGCACCGTACTCGACGGCGTGACCTTTAGCATACAGCCGGGGCAAACGGTCGCTATCGTCGGGCAAACCGGCAGCGGGAAGACGACACTCACGCAGTTGGTCAACCGCACGTACGATGTGACGGCGGGCCGCGTGCTCATCGACGGCGTAGACGTGCGCGACTGGAAGCTTGACTCGTTGCGGTCGCAAATTTCGAAGATCGAGCAGGATGTGTTCCTTTTTTCGCGCACGGTGCGCGAGAACATCGGCTTCGGTGTCACAGGCGCATCGCAGGAGAAGATCGAACAGGCGGCGCGGGAGGCACAGGCGCACGACTTCATCACGAACACCCTATCCGAGGGCTACGACACCAAGCTCGGCGAGCGCGGTGTGACGCTCAGTGGTGGGCAGCGGCAACGGTTGGCGCTGGCGCGTGCATTCCTGGGGAATCCTCGTATTCTCATCCTGGACGACTCGACCAGCGCCATCGACAGCGCGACCGAGGACGAAATCCAGAAGGCATTGCGCCGCGCGCAGGAAGGCCGTACCACCCTGCTGATTACACACCGGCTGTCGCAAATTCGCTGGGCTGACCACATCTTGTTGCTGGAAGACGGGCGCATCATCGCGAGCGGCACCCACGACGAACTGCTCCGTGACAGCGATCACTATCGCCGCATTTTTGCGCGCTACAACGCACCCATCCCAGAACCGACCGTCGGCGACTAACCGACAAGGAGCGATAAATCTCATGGGTTTTCTCATGGATGGCCTGGACGCGGAGGCCTACGACCGCGTATACACCGATGGCGAACTCGTGCGGCGCATCCTGGGGTATTTTCGCCCAGAGGCGTGGCGCATGGTAGCTGTCGCGGCAGCTTTGGTCATGGCCGCGCTGCTCGATGCGGTTCTGCCGGTTTACATCAGCCAGATACTCGACACGTTGCAACTTTCGCCAGAAGAGTTCGACCTGCTGCGGATCACAATTTTTCTCACAGCACTGACGAGCCTGTCGTGGTTGTTCAACGCGATTAACCGCTGGTACAGTGCGGTTGCCATCGGCAATGTGGTGCTGAAGATGCGCCAGGACGCCTTCGATGCGGTGACGAAGCGCGACCTCTCGTTCTACGACAAGTTCCCGAGTGGCAAAATCGTCAGCCGCGTAACGTCGGATACACAGGCCTTCAGTGAAACGGTACGCCTCACCACGAGCTTGCTGAGCCAGTTGCTGCTCGTCGTGGTGCTGATGATTTACCTGTTTACGGTGAACGTCACGCTCTCGCTAATTCTGGTGGCGATTATGCCGTTCATCGTGGCGGCGGCACTCGGTTTCCGTGTGATCGCGCGCAAAACCGTGACGAACTCGCGGCGCATCCTCGCGACGGTGAGCGCCCACGTACAGGAGACCGTGAGCGGTATTGCCATCGCGAAAACGTTCCGTAAAGAGCAGATGATCTACGAAGAGTTCACCGATGTGAACCAGCAATCGTACGATGTCAACATTCGCACGGGCTTCACGTTTGCGAGCATCTTCCCGGTGCTAAACACCCTGTCGGGCATCGGCACGGGGATTATCGTGTACATTGGCGCGGTGCGCGCGCAGAACGGCATACTCACAGCGGGTGAGTGGTACCTGTTCATTCAGGGCTTGCAGCTGTTCTGGTTCCCGCTGACCAGCATCGCATCGTTTTGGAGTCAGTTCCAGCTTGGGTTGGCCGCAGGCGAGCGCGTCTTTGCGCTGCTCGACGCCGAGCCGAGGGTCGTGCAGAGCGGCAAAGATATCGTGCCGCAGACTGTGCAGGGCGAAATTCGTTTCGAAAACGTGGACTTCGCTTACAAACCGGCAGAACCAGTGCTCACGGACTTCTCGCTGACCATCCCCGCCGGGCAAACGCTTGCACTCGTCGGCCACACCGGCAGCGGCAAGAGTAGCATCGGTAAGTTGATCGCGCGCTTCTACGAGTATCAGGGAGGCAGCATTCTCATCGATGGCGTAGACATCCGCGACCTCGATTTGAGCGCGTACCGCGAGTCGTTGGGTGTGGTCACGCAAACGCCCTTCCTCTTCGAGGGCACGGTGATGGAAAACATCCGCTACGGCAAGGAAAACGCCACCGACGAAGCCGTTGAGCGGGTAGCGCACCTCGTCGGTGAGGGCGATTGGATCAAGTCGCTGCCCGATGGACTGCAAACCGAAGTCGGTGAGCGCGGCGGCAGCCTCAGCATCGGTCAGCGTCAGTTGGTAGCGCTAGCGCGGGTGATGCTGCACAACCCATCGATCTTCATTCTCGATGAGGCCACGGCGAGCATCGACCCGCTGACGGAAGCGCTGATTCAAGAGGGGTTGGAAACCGTGTTGCAGAATCGCACGTCGATTGTGATTGCACACCGGCTGAGCACGATTAAGAATGCAGACCGCATTATCGTGTTGAACAAGGGCGCGATCCTCGAAGAAGGCACCCACGACAGCCTGATGGCCTCCGGTGGGCACTACGCCGAACTGTACAACACCTACTTCCGGCACCAAAGCCTGGAGTACATCGAGAACGCCGGGACGCTGTTGGAGCCGTCGGTTTAGCGTTACACATATTTCGGGCGAGGCACGGCGTAGGACAGTGTCTACACACCCCTCGCCCCTACCTGTTTTTACCGATGGGGTCGCACCCCACTACGCCTTAAGGCCCGTGTAGACCACACTCATATACGCCATGTTCCCCGCACTGACGAGCGGCTGTACCCGAATGTCGCGCGCTCCGGCATCTTCGAGCGCGCCGCGGACAAACGCCCCCGATATGGGTCGAAAGTTCCACTTCAGGCTCATGACCGTCGTTACCGGGCACAGGCGCGTCGCGACGATCACAAACGGGCGGCCCGGCTTAAGCACGCGTAGCAACTCGGCGAAGCCCTGTGCCGGTTGTGGCATATGTTCGAGGGCGTGCGCGCTGATGACCATATGGAAGGTGTTGGTGTCGTAGGGCAAATCTGCGAGGTTCGCACGGCGGAAATCACCACTCACGCCGAGGTTTTCCTGGGCGGTGGTTAGCATCGCCTCACTGATGTCGACGGCGTGCCACTGCCCCACCTGCACATGGTTCGCCAGCGCGAGGCTCAACTCCCCGGTACCAATACCGCCATCGAGGACAGCGGGGTTCGCGGGGAGGTGTGCAAGCGTGCCATCGGCGCACAGGCGACCGAACAAATCGTTGTACGCCTCGATGTACCCCATCCGGTCGATCGAGCGGCTCCACCGTGAGGCCGCTTTGTCGTACATCCCGGCCAGCTTATTCTCATCGTGGAAAACGCGCTCCATGTCCATTTTTACGCGCCAGTTCAATATCGTGATTTCCATTGTACGCCCTCCTCACAGTAACAGATGCCGAATTACTTGCCCCAGCAAGTTTATTGCCAAAAAAACCTACGTCAGGTTCTCCTCGACGCGATGCAACAGCGCCACAAGCGTTTCGATTTCGCGCTCGCTGATGCCCTCGAATACCGCCTTGCGGGTTTCGATGACCGTCGGGAAAAGGTCTTTCACCAGCGCACACCCCTCGTCCGTCAACGAGACAAGGCGACGGCGCTTATCCTCGTCGTCAGTCACCCGCGCGACCAACCCCTGTTGCTCTAGCGACCGCAGCAGCCGTGTAATGTTCGGTTCGTCGTTGAGTACCGGGTCGGTGAGTGCGTTTTGCGGCACGCCCGGCTTGCTCCACAGTTTGAACAAAATAAACCACTGCTCCGGGCTGATGTTCGCCCCGGCACGGTCTAGCGTCTTATCGAGGTTGAAGCGCAACAGGCGCGCCGTTCGCAAGATGACGTACGCGGTGGCGTTGTCCAAACTCGACGTGTCGTCGTGACGGTTCACAGTGTAATTCCTTGCCTAAGCAACTAATCTCAGTTTAAGAAAATCGCCCGGCTTTGTCAACCGTTTAGGTTATGCCGACTGCATATTGCGTATCTGCGCGACACCGCCGCACAAAAACGCACTCGAAAGCATGCTCAGCAGCAGGTTACCCGTAAGCAATACCAACATCAAGCCGATGCCTATCGCCAGCACACTCCACAGAAATGCGTTGGCACGCCGGTCATCGATGTGCCCTGTTAAAATAGTGATGCCGCCAAAGCCAGCCCCCAACAGCAAGCCGATACCAAGCGCACTCAGCACTTGCCCGACAACTGCCCCAACCCCAATCGAAAGCGCAATGAGCGCAATGTCGTTGTTTTGCATGCTGAAAACACCCCTCCATTCGTCCAAGACAACTTCAATACAACAGGAAGGGTAGTCTCGAAATATGGAAGACTTATGGAAGGAGTGTGAAAAAATTCCTAAAGAAAACGTTTCCACGTGAAATCCCACAAAAATCCAATAAAAATTCGCCGGATTTCCGTTTGTCGAGGTAAGAAGTGAGGAAGGGCACCGTGTGCGCATCACACAGTGCCCGTGAGGATAAAGGAAGCGCGCGGCGCTACCGCGCGGCGACGATTTCGTTGCGGGCCGCCCACCCACCGATGTCCTCTCGATTGATGGCCGCGGCCATCAGTTCCGGGAAGAGGTCCGGGGTGCAGGCAAAAGCCGGGATGCCCAGGTCAGCGAGGCTGCTGGCAAAGCTGCTCTTGTACGATGGCGCGCCACGGTCGCTGAGCGCGAGCAACACGACCACTGTCACCCCGGCAGATTGCCACGTCGATATTTGCTGGAGCATCTTGCGCTCATCGGCGTCGGTCTCGTACAGGTCGCTGATGAGCACGAACACCGACTCCTGCGGGCGGCTGATTAGCCCGTTGCAGTAACGCAGCGCACGCGGGCCATCGTTACCACCCCCGAGCATCGTGCCAAACAGCAAATCGACCGGGTCTTGCAGTTCTGAGGTGAGGTCGACGACGGCGGTATCGTAGACGACCATGTGCGTCTTCAGCGCGGGCAGCGACGCCAACACCGCCCCGAAGATACTCGAATACACCACCGATGACCCCATCGAGCCAGATTGGTCGACACACAGGATGATGTCTCGCAGGGCAGAGCGCTTGCGCCCATAGCCGATGAGCGTCTCGGGGATGATCGTGCGGTAGTCTTGTTGATAGTGCTTGAGGTTGCGCCGAATGGTACGGCCCCAGTCGATCTCGTTCAGGCGCGGTCGATAGTTGCGCACGGCGCGGTTCAGCTTACCCATGATGGCCTGCTGCGTGGGGTTGCGGAGCCGCTTCGTCAACTCCTCGGTGACCTTGCGCACCACCAGCCGCGCCGATTCGCGGGTTTTGCTGGGCATCACCTTGCTGAGCGAAATGAGATCGGCCACAAGGTGCACATCCGGCTCGATCTGGTCGAGCAGTTCCGGTTCCAGCAGCAGTTCCTTCATGTCGAGGCGGTCGATAGCATCGCGCTGCATCACCTGCACCACACTCGACGGGAAGTACTCGCGGATGTCGCCCAGCCAGCGGGCGATGTCCGGCTGCGAGCCTTCCTTGCTCGGGCGACGCTCGCCGTCCTCGCCGTCCTCGCGTTTTCCGGCCTTCCCACCCGGCTTATACTGGAACTTCCCCCGGCCCCGTCCTGGCCGACCCTGCCCGTCCTGGCCTTTGTCACCGTACAGTGCTTCGAGGGCCGCGTCCATTTTTGCGTCTTCGCCCCCGAGTTTGCAACCGGTGCCGTCCGGGTCGCCGCCGAGCACGAGTCGCCAGCGGCGTAGGCGTTCCTGTTGGGTTGCGTCGTTCATGTGGTTTTCCTCCTAGGACAGCCCCAGCAATTGCGATACGATGTCGTAGACCTGTTCGCCACGGGTGTAGTCGTACTGGTCGTCGTCTTCCTCCACCACGCTGATGATGCCCTCGCGAGCGCGCTCACCCAGCGAGCGGCGCTCACCCTTATCGAAGGTAGCGAAGGTGCGCCGCAGCAGCGGTAGCAACGCTTTGAACGCCTGCTCCGTCAGGCTGAGAATCCACTCATCGACGACGCTCCACAGGCTATCTTCGTAGAGCAGGATGAGGCCGCTATCGCGGAGGAAACCCTCCACCCACGCCGCCGCATCGACCGGGTTCGCAGCGGTGGAAATCGCGAGGCGCATCCGCCGCGCGACTTCGGGCACGTCGAGCACCCCGGCATCCGAAAGCAGGCGCACGGCACGGCCACGAACCAACCCGTGCGCGCCTTCACGCGTTGCAATGCGTTCGAGGCTCACGGTCCACTGCCGCAAATAGTCCTCATCGTTCAGCGTGTTCAACGCACCGTTCACCCGGATGATGAGCTGGTACATTTCCATGGCCGCCTCATCATCGAGCGAGGCGCAGGCGTTCGGCAAGCCAACGCAGATGCGCGCCACAAGGCCATCCAGCACATCGCCGACGGTGGTGGTGTCCATTTCGCGGACGCTGCCATAGCGCATGATATTCACGAGCGCGGGCAGCGCGGCCATCAAATGCTTGATGTCACCAGCGACGGCGGCCATGTCCTGCACGCGCTTCATCAGGCGCTCGGTGGCATCACCCAGGTTGGCGAGCATCACCTTGTCGAGCAGGTCGGTGAGCGTGGGCAAATCCTCGGCGGTGTTGGCCTTATCGACGACGAAATTCGTCGCGGCCTCGACCACGGTATTGCCATGAATACTCGCCTCGATGAGCGATACGGCGTACTCCGGCTTCCATTGGAGCATCCAATCTTCGTGGAAGGTGCCGTGCTTGCGTTTGTTGCTGTTCTGGTTCGGGTCGCCCCACGGCACATCGAGCACACGCAGGCGGTGCAGCAGATGGCTGCGCTCCAGGTGGCGTGTTTCACGCAAGTCGAGATTCAACGGCGTCACATCCGCGTGGAAGTCGAAGTAGCCGCCGGTATCGCGTCGTTTGCCGCCCTTCAGGCGTTTGGCCTCTGCGCGAAGATCGCGCATCAGCGGGACCATCGGCGTATCGTCGGGCACATGCCCCAACGACTCCCCGATGACGAGCTTTTGCTCGATGAGCCGCATCGGCTCGTCGGCACCGAAGCACATCGTCGCGCGGACGGCCTCGTTCATCTCTTCGAGGCCAGGCAGCGGACGCCCGCGAATCGCGGCAAGTGCTTCGACAAGCCGCACCGAGTCGATGACCTGCGCGGTACTCGCGTCCATATCCTGCTCACGGAGCAGTTCGGCGACGAGCGCGAGCCAGCGCACGATGATGCCGTCCTCGGTAGTCCACAGGTGGTGATACCACCCCGGCGAGTTGATGCCCGCACCGTACCCGCTCGCGCGCGAGAGGCGGCTGTGCGTCCACGGAATCCACGTGGCTTCGATTTTGCCCTTGGGCAACCCCTTCAGCAGCGCGTTATCGTGCTTGGATGGCATGTAGTGCGCGGTGCCCTCGACGAGGGCCGGGGCGTGCCACGCGCCACACACGACGGCGATACGCTCGAAGCCCTCTTTTTGCGCCGCGCGGATGGTCTTGCGCATGTGTGCCTCGCGAAGCGCCTCCGTCCCCTCTTCGACCTCCCCGGCCTCGTCGCGCAGGGCGAGCATGGCCTCGTACACCGCATCGAACACGTCCTCGACGTTCTCGCGGCGGTGCTCCACCAGGTGCTCCCACCAGCGCTCGCCGTCTTCGTAGCCAGCCGTGCGCGCGAGGAAGCCGAGCGGGTCCATGCGAATTTGCGTCGCCCGGTCGATCTCGCGCTGCTCGCCTTCCGGTGCCAACACCCCCACCGGGGCCGTCGGCGCGTCCGGCTTATGCGAGTCGCCTTCGGCGGTGGGCGCGCCGTTCTCGTGCGCGGCCTGTTCGGCCTTGTAGGCCGCGAACTGTAAGCTGTGCGGCAGGTCCATAAAGCGGACGGTCGTGCCGCAGGTTACGCCATAGTGCATCGCCTGCCACTCTGGGCTGAAGACCGCAAACGGGTAGTACACCGCATACTTGAGGTCTTCGGGCGCATAGAGCAGCAGCGCAACGGGCGGTTCCATCCCCTCACGGGGGATGTACTCGATCATTGCGTCGGCATCGGGCGGCCCCTCGACGAGAATCGCGTCGGGCTGCAACCGCTCCAGCGCCGCGCGCAAGCTGCGCGCGGAGCCGGGGCCGTGATGCCGTACCCCAAAAACGTGTACAGACATCGTTAGCCAGTGACCTCGCGGCAGGCCTTGTACAGGTCACCCCAGCCTTTGCGCTCCTTAACGACGGTTTCGAGGTATTCCAGCCACACGGTTCGATCCTGCACCGGGTCCTTGACGACAGCACCCACCAACCCGGCTGCGACATCCTCGGCGCTCAGCTTGCCGTTGCCGAAGTGCCCCGCCAGCGACATCCCACTGTTCACCACAGAAATCGCTTCGGCTGGGCTGAGGGTGGCACTTGGGCTTTTGATCTTCGTCTGCCCGTCGGAGGTGACACCATCGCGCAACTCGCGGAAGACGGTCACCACGCGGCGAATTTCTTCGAGCGCCGGAGCTTCGGTCGGTAGTTGGAGCGCGCGGCCCAGGCTGGCGACGCGGTTCTGCACGATGGTCACCTCTTCCTCCATCGTCGACGGCAGCGGCAGCACCACTGTATTGAAGCGGCGCTTGAGCGCGCTCGACAGGTCATTCACGCCCTTGTCGCGGTTGTTCGCCGTGGCGATGACGTTGAAGCCCATCGTCGCCTGCACCTCGGTGTTGAGTTCCGGCACGGGCAGCGTCTTCTCCGAGAGGATGGTGATGAGCGTATCCTGCACATCGGCGGGGATGCGCGTCAGCTCTTCCACGCGGGCGATTTTGCCGTCATTCATCGACACCATCAGCGGGCTGGGCACAATCGCCTCGATGCTGGGGCCTTCCGCGAGCAGGCGAGCGTAGTTCCAGCCGTAGCGAATCGCCTCCTCCGAGGTGCCCGCCGTCCCCTGGATGAGCAGCGTGCTGTCGCCGGCAATCGCAGCGGAGAGGTGCTCACTCACCCAGGTTTTGCCAGTACCTGGCACGCCGATAAGCAGCAGCGCGCGGTCAGTCGCAAGGGTCGCGATGGCGATTTCGATCACGCGGCGGTTGCCGTAGTACTTCGGCGTCACCTCGTAGCCGTTCTTGAGCTTACCACCGAGCAGATACGTTGCCACGGCCCACGGCGACATGCGCCAGTTCGGCGGCAATGGGCGGTCATCGATTTCGATGAGGGCCGCGATTTCCTCGGCGAAGAGGTGCTCGGCATGTTCACGAAGGATGGTCTTGGTATCGGACATTTGGATTACTCCTCGTTGAAGGCTAGGTGAATGTTCTGACGGGTATGCAGTACGCTGAGGTACTGGTCTTTCTCACGGTCGATATACGGAAGCGATTCGTCACTCATGCGGCGTTCGATAGGTGGGATAAGCTGCGGAATCGTCGTCGGGTGTACGCGCCCAATCACGGCACGCACCACGTTCGGGTCGCCGAAGTCTTTTTGCTTCAGCGCCTTGTTGAACTGCTTGATCACTGTCTGCGAAAAGCCCGCACTCCACGGGTGGTCGCTGAGAACGGCAAGCACGGAAAGATACTCGGTGCCCTTCTTCAGCACATCCAGCGAAATCGCTTCGCGTTCGGCGTCATCGAAGACGCCGGGGTACGCATTGTTCATGGGGTGCCGGGTGTTGATGTCTGGCAGCAACACGAGCAGGCGCGCCCACTCGGCGTTCTTTTGCAGCAGCGCGGCGCGCTGCCACCCGGCGATGAGCACATCGGATTGAACGACTTCGCTTTGCAGCGCGATACGGATGAGATTTTCCGGGGTTTCGTCGAGCAACTCCGTCCAGAATGCCAGCGGTATCGAACCGATTGCCATTTGTGTGATGTCGCGCTCTTGCGTGTAGGTGCGCTGGCTACGGTTAAGATGATCGCGCTTCATGGCATCATCCATCGTGGTGATGAGGTCGACATTCAGCACGTACTGCACGCCTTTTTGCCCCTCCACCGGCACTTTGCGCACGCGCTCAGCCATCCGCTCGATGTTGCGCTGGGTGTAGCGGCTCTGCGGCAGTTTTTCCAACTGCACTACGACAGCCACCTGCACGTGCTTGCCATCTTCGCTATCGAGCAGGCTTTCCAGCCACGGCTCATCGGCCATGCTCAGGTTCTCATCTAGCGCATTGAGAAAGACACGCTTCGCCGGGCTGGTTTCGTCTGCAAAGCGGTCTGCCAGTGCTTCGAGCGCTTCGTCCGGGCTTTGCCGCCGCAAAGTGCGGAACAACGCCGCCCGCGTGTTGATGCTCAGGGCGGTGTTCACCCACGAAACCGCCCGATGGAGTGGGTTGCTGTACGGCAGTATATACTCGAATTCGCGTTTGCCACCTTCGGCGAGCCAGCGCCCGCGCACGCCCACGACCGATGCGACCTGCGGGTGAACTTTACTTTCCCGCTGAAGACGTGACATCAGCGCGGGTGCTTGCTCCGGCAATACGATTTTGCCAGCAGCGGCGGCATGGCTCACCCACTCCATGAGGAGTTGCACATCGCGCCCGGCGAGCAACAGCGTCAACAGTTCTTGCGCGCGCTCACCGACGAAGGGCTTTTCCTCTGGCGGGCATACATCCGGCAGGTCGAGTGTTTCGGGGCGCTCGGGTTGCCGCCCCGCCTGGCGTTGAAGCGCTAGAGCGGCACCTGCACCCAGCAGCGCTTGCTCCGGGTCGCCGGTTAGCATCGCCCCTATCGGACCCTCGGCGCGCGGTAGGCGCGCTTTGTCGGTGCCCACAAGCGCAGTTTTGACAAGGTCATCCCACATAGTGTGTCCTCACGATAGTGTTAGCGTGCGGCCACTGAGGACCGCCGTCATCGGGTAGAGCGACGCGCCATCCCAATCGCCGAACAGCCACACCGGTTCGCCGCCGCTAAAGGCGTACAGTTCCATGTAATCGGATACCGAGCAGCGCAGCAGCGTGCCGTTGGTATCGGCGAGGTAGAAATACCCCTCGTGGAACAGCGGCAACACGGCCTCGAACGTCATCGGGAAGCGCTCTAGCCACGGGTTTGCGGCGAGCGCTATCGCATACGCTTCCAGCGCGGTGTCGAAATTGGCAAAGGTCGGCAGGGTATCCGAGGGGTCGGCATCGCCGGTGTGCTGGCGAACAAGCGCCCGCAGCGGATACGCCGACGGGAAGAACACCAGCTCCGCGTTGATGGTCGTGCCGGGCACGTAGTTGTTTTCGAAGCTCGGTGTGGTGGTCTGTGCGTAGTCGACGAGTTGGGCGGTTGCCCCACTCGCAGTACCGGTGAGGTACAGGCGCTGCACTTTGAGCTTGTTATTCACCGGTTCGGTGCGCTTACCGAGCACAGTCCATTGGTCCTGCACGCCCGGTGTT
Organism: uncultured Anaerolineaceae bacterium; assembly: GCA_964434365.1. GTDB lineage: Bacteria > Chloroflexota > Anaerolineae > Aggregatilineales > Phototrophicaceae > CAYSVE01. The sequence goes on from CAYSVE010000006.1 coordinate 20,728, forward strand.
TCGGCCAGGTCCACCATCTTGTAGGGCCAGCCGACCGCACCGCGCAGGTCACCTTGTACGGGTTGCGGCAGGTCGTCGTAGCGCGCGAAGCCCTCGGCGACGAGGTGCAGCCGCGACACCGCATCGAGCATGGCGCTGGGCCAACCCTGCCCCTGGTTCGGGATGCTGCCTAACTCATGCACGGTCCGCGCGATGAGGCTGTGCGCGTCCACTTTGGCATCGACAAGGCGTTTGGCACGTGCATCGGCCCAGCCGTAGCCGCTACCCTTCAGCGAAGCGAAGCCGTTGCGCACCATATCGCGCAGGAACAGGTCGAAATCGGCCAGGCCATTTTGGATACTCTCCAGGCGCTTGGCCTCGCGCTTGGCTTTCGCTTTTAGGTCGGAAATAGTCGTTGGTGAGGCGGCACGGGTCGCGCGCTTGGCGCGATCGTCGAGCCAATCCTGCACCCAGTCGGGCGCGGTCTTGTCTTTGAACGCGCCGGGGTTTGCGGTGTGCAGCAGCATCAGGCCGATGGCGTGCTTGCACGGAAACTTGCGGCTGGGGCAACTACACTTGAAGGCCGGACCGCCATTGAGATCGATACGCGTTTGGTACGGTTTTTTGCCGCTCCCCGTGCACTCACCCCACATCGCCTCGCTGTTCACGCCGAGTGTCAGCCACTTCGAGGTCACGGCGAGCTTCTGGCCCGCCTTCGCGGAGGCGGAGTCGGGCGCGAGGGCCAACACCTGTTCTGCGGATAATTTGGTGGTCACATTTACCTCTATACTCTATGCATCGGTTAACGATGTAACAAAGCTGTTTCGACATGCGTGGCGCGCGGCCACGGTTAATAAACGGCTAACGAAGCCGGGCTAGGTCAGCCAATTCCAAAAGCTGTAGATGTACTGTAAGCCCTTCTCGCTCACCTCGTGCTCCCTGCGGATGAGCCGCCCATCGTACAGGCGCTTGAGCCGGTTGCTAGCCGTGTTCACCGCACTGCCGATGCGCTCGGCAAGCTGCGGCGCGGTGAGTGTGTCGTGCTCCGCAACCATATCCAGGGTCTCGCGCAGGCTCTTTTCGAGCTGCCCGATCACCTGCCACCTACCCGACGCGTCCACGAGGAGTGCCGCCATTTTGAGGTTCCGCAGGTGGATAACGGCGTTCAGGTTTTTCACCGAATCCTCCGTAAGGCCCTGTAGCAGCACCGCACGCGTCCCGAACTGACCGTTCAAGGTGCCCTCCATCAGCCGAATGACAGCTTCGTCGGCGAAGGAGGCATCCATGAGTTGGTTCGGCGGGAACACCAGCACCAGCGCGTCCTCGTCGTCGATTTCGCGCAGGGCTGCGTGGAGCAGTTCGTAGGCTTCTTCACCCTTCTCGCGGGTGAGGAAGTACCGCTCGGGTATGGCAAACTGCGTCATGTCGTAACGCTTCATCGAAAGTTCCTGTTCCGGTAATGCTCTGTGAATGTTCACAGAACCCTTGTGAACAACTACCCTCAGTCTAGTGCAGGGGTGGGGCAAAAGTCAAGCAACAGATCATAAACTTCGCGTGAAGGGTATCCATAGCCTGGCCGCCGATAAGCCTAGAAGGGTCATAGTAGCTCACAAAAAACAGTATAACGCAAATTATATCGAAGATACCAGCCCGGCGAAGCGGCGTTTCGCGGGGCGGGCGAGGCATGGCCTCGCCCCTACTGAACCCGATGAACCTGTACATCGTCGATGCGGGCGGCGGGGGCACCATCGGCAGGGTTGATGCCGATCCACACTTGCACGGTGGCCCATGTGCTATCGGTGGTGAGGCGGACCGTGTGCGGGCTAAGGTCGGCTTCGGCAGGGATAGTGACTAACTCGGATACCGAACCGTACTGCGGGCCATCGGCATTGCGAAGGGAGATTTCCGCCGTTTTGTCGATGGCGCTGCTATTGCCCAGGCGCAGGCTCACCTCGAAGTCGGCGCCCGCCGCCGCGCCATACGCCAAATTTTGGTACAACGCGGCCCAATTCGGCGGTGCGTTCGTGCGCAGGCGCGTTGCGTAAAGTGCGCCATTTTCCACACGCCAGTTGAGTTGCCCCGATGGCGACCACCCCACCGTTTCATCATCGAAGGCCCCATTGACGACCAGATTTTCGTCGATTGGTGCAGGGTCGCCGTGCCACGCTTGCATCAGTTGCCCGGCAGGCCACGCCGCGACCGCCGCGCCGTTGTAGCCATCGAAGGCGGCGTTGTGCTCGCGGTAAACAAAGGCCGTCCGTACCGGCTCGAATCGGTCGCCGTCGCGGTCCCAATCGCGGATGTCCGGGTAGGTGATGGTGCCCCACGCTTGCCCAAGTTCCAGGTGAAGGTGGCGCGCGGTGCTGTTGCCGGTGCTTCCCTCCTGCCCGATGACCTGCCCGCGCTCGACCGGCACCTCGCACAAGGGGTCGCACGCATCAGCCAGCATCGGCGCGAGGCCGCTGAGGTGACCATACAACGAGTACTCGTCCGGCCTATGCTCGATCACGACGGCATTCCAGTACCACCACGGGCCGTTGACCTCGTAGCGACCTTCAGCGAAAACGACCATCCCGGCCTTTGCGGCAGTGACGTTGCGCCCGGTCAGGTCGAAATCGATGCGGCCTGTGCCATGCGCGTCGTAGCTACGGGTGACCGTGGCAAACTCGCCATCGGCCCACGGCAGACGATACCCCGCCGGGATGCGGTCGGGGTCCGCGTTTGTGCGGAAGGGGATCGTATCGACGGGAATCGAGACCTCGCCACGCAGGGCGTTATAGTTGGGGTCGACTGGCAGGGCAGCAAGCCACACGCCGTTACGACGCAGCGCGGGCATCACATCGACGATGCCGAAAATGCGGTTGCCGTCGGCGTCGTAGGGCACGACGTAAATCAGCGCTTCGTCATCTTCGACGGTGCGCCCAACTTCACGATACGCAAATTCCGGCCAATCGAACGTGGCAAGGGCTTCCGCGATGGCGGCATCGAGGGTAGGGTATTGAATGGCAAGCACCAACATTAGGGCAACAAGTTGCGATCGCACACGCGCTCCCACAACACCCTACCCCTCGCGGAAGTCATCCGGCAGGGGTGCGTGAAAATCGACAGCGAGTTGCGTGCCCGCCACCGGCGCCAGGTCACGGAGTCCGCGTGCGCGCCCCGGCCCATGCGAGCAAATGGCGGCGGTGCCACTGCGCAGCCACATATAGCCGCCATCCTCACCCACCGTTTGCTCGACGAGGCGCAAGCCCAAACCGCCCCGCCCGGTCTTCCGCGAGGTGCGACCACCCATCGCGGCCTGCAAATAATCGAGCGAATCCGCGCCGAGGTCACCGAAGTGTGACTGTAAACTCGCCTGCACCCCACGCCCGGCATCGCCGAGGGCAACGCGCACATGCACCTCGTTTTTCGACACGACGCGGTGCGTTTGAATGAGCACCACGCCGTTCGCATCGTGCGAGTGCTGGTAGATGTTCGCGCACAACTCGCTGAGCACGTTTAGCAAGCTCCGCAGATTGCGAACATGCAGCCAGTAACTAAAAATCCGATCGGCCTGAGCAATGACGGTGCTCACATCGGTAGCGCTGGTCACACGCGTGAGTTCGAGCAGGCTAGGCGTCGGTTGGTCCCGGTCGAAGACTTCGGTGGGCGGTTTGTCGGCACGAAGCCACTGCTCGCCCACCATAAACAAATCCACTCGCTCCAGATACCCGTGCACCTTCTCGCGGATGTTTGCCAACGTCACCGGTTTACCACAGCGCTCGAACAGCGCGCGCGCTGCGCTTACCAAGGCAATCACGCCGTATGGACGAATGAAATCCACAGCAGCGAGGTCGATAGTGTATTGGTTAGCAAGCGGGGCCGAAGCAACCAGCGAGAAAAACGTCTCCACCGGCTCGACATGGTTGTTCAGCACCTCTTCCGGCACGGTAATCGTCGCAGATTGTGTCATTCGAACGCCCCAACGGTACAAGGCGTAGCGCGTTCGTTTCCGTCGATGTCGGTTGTTGGGCAGTCGAACGGAACGAGAGCAAGTAAGTCACTCCCGGGCATCGGCGCGAACGCACGGCTCAGTGCAATCGGGCGCGTTGTCACGTCCGTAGGCGCACTTCCACACGGCATATCATCACTGAAGTTGTAGCCCTGCGTCGTCCATCCCGAGCGCTCTCGCAGGCAGTTCATCCCGTCGAGGCCACTGAGGAAGATGTTCGCCCGTATCGTCGTCGTGGCGATACTGTTGTCGACTTCCAGGGTGTGGTGACGAATCGCCCCACCGAAGCGCGCCGCGTTGTAGGCAAAGGTGTTGTGGCTGAGGTTGAGCACCACCTCCCCACCACCATCGCGCACATAACTGACGATTGCACCGCCACTGCTGACCGCCTTATTACGCACAAACAGGCTGTTTTCCACGGTGAGGGTGGCGGTTTCGCCGCCGTGCGCAAAATTGTTGATCGCGCCGCCGCCGTCCTGGTCGGTGCGGCTGGTGGCTAAATTGCCGATGAAGCGTGAGTTGCTAATCGTAATCGTCGCGCCGTCGTTGAAGATGGCCCCACCCCCGAAGCCGCCCGGCGAATCCGTGCTGGAACTGCTGCCAGTCGCCAGGTTGTTCTCGAAGGTGCTATTGTCGATCGTTAGGGTGCCATGGTTGTAAATCGCGCCGCCGTCGCCGTCTTCGGCGGTGTTGTTGCGGAAGACGCTATCCGAGATCGTCGCCGTAGCCCCATCGCTGAGGAACAAAAACCCACCGAACTGGCTTGTCGTGTCGATCGCAGTGACGTTTTCGAGGATAAGGTCGCCGTTGTTGCTTATTGGCCCGATGACTGTGAGGTTGCGCAGCGTCACCGAAGCCCCCTCAGGAATATCGAAAAGCAAGCCCGTATCGTCCTCCTCTTCGAAACCGATGATCGCCCGTGTGCGCTCGATGGTGAGGGTGTTATTGCCATCAATGACGATCCGTTGCAAACTTGCGAGATCGATTTCTCCCGGCACGGGCATCGTTGTTGGCGTGGCACACTGGAAAACGAACCCACCCAGGACTAGCTGCGTTAGATACGGCAGCACATCACACGGGTCGGGCGTTTCGGAGGGCGGCGGTTGGGTTTGGGCCGCCGGGATGAACAACAGAAGGGCAAGCATCAGGCTGCGCATGGGTTCACTTCCAATAGCGGTCGATAGCGTCGTTTGCGGCCCGCCCGCCGATGCGCACCAGCACCAGGTACGCCATCTGGCGTGCGTCCTTGGTGCCCTGCCGCAACGCCGCGATCGTGGGTTCGACGGCCATTTCGCCCATACGCACGAGCGCCCAACCGGCATTCGAGCGTATATCGAAAACCGGGTCGGCCAGCGCGTCGACGAGGGCGGGTATCGTCGCGGGGTGGCTGAACTGGTCTAGCGCCCAGGCCGCCGCCGCGCGCACATCGGGTTCTTCATCGGTGAGCATCAGGTTCACCGCGCGCGACTTCGCCTCGACCAGCCCCTCGCGCCCAGCAAGGAACAACGCCAAACGGCGCACATCGGGGTCAGGGCTGCGCAGATTATCGAGCGCACGGTTGATGTCGACGGAAACGTCGAACAGGTGATGCGGTAGCTGGCCGATGAGGCTCGCAAACCCGCGATCGTAATCGGTGAAGTCGATGGGCGAGATGATCATTTCGGGTATCGGGCATGGCTCGGCCATCAACCCGATGATGGTACGGTGTTGGTCGTCGGCAAGCAGCAAATCGCGCCGAATGGGGTTCAGCGAGGCCAGTGTGAGGATCGCCAGCAGGTAGTCGCACTCGCTGATGGCATCCTCGCGCGCGAGGTCGGCATCGACGCCGGGGAAGGTATCGTTGAGGTCGATCCAGACGGACAATCCGCGCCAGGTGAGTTCATCCCACAGGCGCACGGCCAACGCCCGATCGGTTTCATGGTAGGTAATGACGGCGAATGACATAGCGACTCCCCTTGCACTACAACGCCGCCTATTATCTCACAGACACCCCCTTGCGACGAACCCCGCGTAGCACCGCCAACAGGCCACGCCCTACCGATGCGCGGAGCGCACGCACAATTGTTGCGAGCATCCGCGCGGAGCGCTCCGGTGGCGGTGGTTGCAGCACAGAGAACGGTTCGAGGTTGTGCACGGCCAGTACCCCATTTGCCGCCGCGATCCCGGTCGTGCAGGCGCGCTCCATCCACAATGACGGATGATCGTAGCCGATCCAGTCGCCCGCCGCGAAAATTCCCGGCCAGGCGGTGTCTACGTGCAGGCTATCGTCGGTGGGCACGCGGAAGGCCGTATGGGTTTTGCTGTTTCGGCGCACCGTCCCGTGGATGTACGCCGCGCGGAGGCCCGGCCAGGCGCGCGCCACATCGTCGATCGCAGCGGCGAGGATGTGATTATCCGGTTGATCGAGCAGCGCGTCGTCACCGTATATGTGTACTTCGATCGCACTGCCGCCTGCCGCCGCCCAGGTTGCAAACTCCTGGTGGATGCGGTCTAACCAGAAGAAGTTATCCGCCGTGAAGTCGCCGGTGAACATGCCACTCGGGGTGCGCTGCGTCGGTTGGGCGGTGTACCACAGCCGAACAACCGCGTTTCGCAGCGTGGACGGGAAGCGCACATCGGCAGCGCGCGCGCCGAGTAACGTCTGCATTGCCGAGGCGTGCCCGGCGAGGACCACATTTTCTGCGGAGAGAGAAAAACCCGCGCCGTCGTAGCGGGTCGCACCGACACGCCAGCCGTCGCCCTCACGGCACAGGTCGCGCGCGGTGACCCCAAGCAGCACCCGCCCACCCCGCGCTTCGATTACTTCGGCGAGCGGCGCAATCACAGCAGTGTGGCTGTTCGCCGGGAAAAAGTACGGGTTCCACGTGTCGCGGCGCAGCATCGTGTAGAAGCGCAGCGCGGCGATAGTCCCCGTAAGTGTGATAGCTTCATCGGGCGCGGCCAGCATGTTCCGCGCCACCCCCTCGATTGTCGCGCGGAGGTTGGGCGTCCAGCCACGGAAGTAGTCGTTCATTGTAAGGCCGTCGAGGGCGCGTTTCTCGGCAATCGGGTCGAAGCCGACGGTCCATGCGAGGCTGAACAAATACCCGGGCAAACTCAGGAAGTCGAGGAGCGTAATCGCACCCCAGAAGCGCGGACGCACCAGCAAGTTCAGGTAGTGAAAAGGCGCAGGCAGATGCCGCCCCCGCACCGCCGACCCGGCCTCGACCGAGCGCACGACGTCGCCCCAGCGGTTGATCCACGCCTCACCGCCGGAGGGCTGCGGCGCGAGGGTGTCGTCGTCGATGAAACGGTCGAGGGTTGCGCGCATGTTGGCGTAGCCGCCCCACAGGCCGTGGATGCCATGCTCGGACGGAAAATGCCACGTTTGGCCGTCGTGTTCGAAGACTACCGGTTCGCCGCCTGCGAGGCGTCCGCCCGGCCACGATTGATTCGCCTCCAGCACGATCGGGTTCAGGCCGCGCTCGGCGAGGTGGGCGGCGGCGGTCAACCCGGCAAGGCCACCACCGATGATGAGGGTCGATTTTTGTGTCATAAACACAATTGTACCAGCGATTATCGGACTGTATCGGACTATTGTTTCACGCCCATTTTGTATGGGCGATAGCCATACGCGGTGCAGCGCCTACGCGCACCTCGCCCGCTATATGCACATTCGTCATGGGGTGTAGGGACGTCGTTCTCGGCATCCACTACCGAAAACCCGTCGTTTTTCCGGCACGATGTCACCTTCACAAAATCGGTCTCACATATCGAAAAACGTACACGCTAATACACCGTAGATTCGCAACTCGTTGACAAGCGCGCTAAACGGTGATAAATTACTTTACAGTGTTCAAATTTTTAACGACGATAACCGATGTCCAGACGTGAACGGCTCCGCGAGGAGACCACAACCGAAATCAAGCGCGTCGCCCGTGAGCAACTTGCTGCACACGGCACGAGCGGCATTAGCCTGCGGAAAATCGCGGCGGAGATCGGCATGACAGCCCCGGCGCTATACACGTACTTCAGCAGCTACGATGCCCTCATCACCGCGCTGATTACCGACGCGTTCGCTGCGTTGGCCGACGCCCTCGAAGCTGGCGATGCCAGCGAAACCGGTCATCGCGCGCGGCTGCGGGCCGTAATGCTCGCATACCGGGCGTGGGCGGTGCAGCACCCCCACGACTACATGCTGATCTTCGGCACGCCGATACCCAACTACGAAGCCCCGTCGAAGGCCGTTTCGCCACAAGCACTGAGGGCGCAGCGCGTGCTGCACAAGGTACTTACCGACGCAGGCGTGACCGCACCCATCTCGGAGAATTCAATTTTCCATGTGTGGGCACCGCAGTTCAGCCAATTGTTCGGCTTCGATGTGTCACCGGAAGTCGTGTATGTTGCGCAACTCCTGTGGAGCCGCATGCACGGCGTCGTCTCGTTGGAAATTACCCGGCCCAGCTACCAACAAATGGGCGCGGACCTTTACGCTGCCGAGGTGGAAAACACGCTTGGCCTACTCAATATCTGACGCAACCCAGCGCAAGGAGAAACCACAATGCGCGAAATCGTACATGGTGTGTACCAGCTACAAAACTTCCCGCCGAACGTCGTCAACGTGTACCTCATCGGTGATGTGCTCATCGATGCAGGCACGCGCTTCACGAAGGATCGTATTCTGCGGCAACTGACGGGCCACACCGTCACCGCCCACGCATTGACGCACGCCCACCCTGACCATCAGGGGTCGAGCGCGAGCGTGTGCGATGCACTCAACATTCCGCTGTGGGGTCCGGCAGGCGACTGCCCCGCCACAGAAAGCGGCGACCTCAGCAACGTCATTCCGCAGAATCCGCTCACGGCCACCCTCGATGTCATTTGGACCGGGCGGGGGCACCCCGTCGCGCGCGAATTGCGCGAGGGCGACATCGTCGCCGGCTTCGAAGTGATCGACACGCCGGGGCACTCACCTGGCCATGTGAGTTACTGGCGCGCGAGCGATCGCACGCTCATCGCAGGCGACGCACTGATGAATATGAACATGTTTACGATGCAGGAGGAACTCGGCGAGCCACCGGCGCTTTTCACTGTCGATCGGACGCAAAATGTGATGAGCATCAAGAAGTTGGCCGCACTCAACCCGAAGACGATTGTGTTTGGGCACGGCAAACCGCTGCTCGATGGGGCCCGCCTCGCGGACTTCGCCGCAGGGTTGACATAAATCACCAGCGATTGTGCTTTTTGTCACTATAGCGGAACGTCGCGAGCGTGCTACTCTATAGACAACAACGCACACGGGGCTGATCTTAGCACCAAGCCTGCGCTCAACGTCACCAAACCTGTGCGTCTCCCAATTAGAACTTAGTCTTATTTCGTACCGGGCCGCTGACGCGGCCCGGTAAGCGTTTTGGGAGGACCTACCCCACCGGCTCCAACAAAATCATCCCGCGAGACTTGGCATCCTGGTATACGATGCGCGCGCCATCCGCCGAAACATCCCACAGGCCATCGGCGATGAGCAGCGGCGTTGTGGCCGGGTCGGTGAGCACGCGGCTTTCGCCCGTCAGCAGGTCGTAGTACACAAGGCGCTGAAAGTCCTCGTTCGGCTGGAACGGAATGAAATACACGCTGTTGGCATCGCGCCAACGCCACGCCCCGAACCACGGCATCTGCTGAGGGGTGGCGCCCGGCGCAGTATCGATGAGGTGCACGCCGTTGGTCGCCGGGTCTTGCCCGAAGCGGGTATAGAACATCAACCGCGCGCCGCCCGGCGCAACCTGCAAGCCGCGCATCTCGTACCAGCTACCGAGTGCGTAACTTTCTGCCGCGTTCGCATCGACAACGTAGAGCGTAGTCGTGCGCTCGCGGCTTGTCGAAACGAGCACCCGGCTCGCATCGAGCCAGCGCGCGCCGACGCCCTCGCCGCTGAAAACCACGCGTTCTGACGCGCCATCCAAGCTGTTGACGTACACGTTCGTGAGCGGCCCCTGCTGCCCCGGCACCGATGCCCCGTCGGTTTCGACCCACATCAGCAGTTGATTATCGGTACTGAGGGCGGGCACATTCCCGCGCGTATCGACGACCCAATTCGCAGCGTCCGATAGGCGGCGCACCCGTGCCTGCCCCAACGACGGCTCGACGGCGTGCGTGCCATCGGGCGAGAGAAGGGGCGGCGGTGCAGGTTGCACATTCTGCGACATTTGCCCGCTCGCGGCCTCGTATTCGAAGACCGCGGCCAACTGCCCCGGCGTACCATCGATAACATACAGCCGGTTCGGGTCGGTGTCGTGCCACCACGGCCCGGCGCAGCAACCATCCAACCCAATTTGGCGCCGCTGATACTCGCTCTCGGTGAGGGCCGTCGCGTCGCGTGGCATTGGCGGATTGCCCGGCGGCTGCGCACCGAAACGCGGCGGCCATGCGGCCTCGTAGCGGTTGAGAATTTGCCCCCAGAAGCGTACATCCGGCTGGTCATCGAGCGTCATCCACTGGCGCGGGTTGTACAAATTTTGCTGAAACAACGGAAAGCCAAACGGCCCAATGGCGGCCAGGACGTGCCAGTTCGCCCGTGTGAGTGGCACCGGGTTGTATGTCTCGGAGAAGTCCATCGAGCGCACTTCATAGTGCAGGTGCGGGCGTCCAACGCAGGTGAGGTCCGGGTCGCCGCTCTCGGCGATGATTTGCCCCTGCCGCACGGTCTGCCCTTCGACGAGAAGCGGTGTGCTGAACAGGTGCCCGTACAGCGTCGTGAGGCCGAGTTCGTCGTGGCGAAGAATGAGATTGTGCGGCGCACTGCCGAAGCCCATGTCATCGACAAACGCGACCACCCCATCGGCAGCGGCGGCAATCGGTGTGCGGCATGGCATCGCGAAGTCGAGGCCGAAGTGGAGGCCCTGCCCGGCCCGATACCACAAATCACCGAAGTT
>CAYSVE010000007.1:0-30130 GCA_964434365.1 uncultured Anaerolineaceae bacterium
ATATCTCTAGCACGGGGACGTTGCGCGCGCAGTTGTCGCCCTTCCTTAGTGCTGGGTTGGCCGGCTTGGTGGGGACGGTCGGGTTTGTGTTCGTTTCGTATGCAGGGCTAACGAAGATTGCCAGCGTAAGCGAGGAAGTAAAAAACCCGGGCCGCAACATCCCACTGGGCATGGTCATCTCCATCATCAGCACGACGATTATCTATGTGGTGGGCGTCGCGATTATGACGGCGGTCCTACCGGTCGATGCCTTTGCGGAGAGCCTCACCCCTGTGGCCGATGCCGCCGGGCCGGCGATGGAGTGGTTGCCGGGTAACCTCGGTACCCTGCTTATCGTCGCGGCGGCAGTGTCGGCGTTTGCGTCTACTGGCAATGCCGGTATCCTCGCGGCGTCGCGCTATCCCCTGGCGATGGGCCGAGATCACCTCATCCCGAGTGGCTTTGCACGGCTCCACTCGCGCACCCTTACGCCGGTTTTCTCGATCGTGTTTACATCGGCCTTGATGGTCGTCGCGATTTTGTTCATGGACGAAAGCACGATCGCGAAGGTAGCCAGTACCTTCCAACTCATCATCTTTATGCTGGTGAATATGGCTGTTATCGTGATGCGCGAGAGCAAGATCGAGTTCTACGATCCGGTTTACCGGACGCCCCTGTACCCTGGTATGCAAATCGCGGGTATCCTCGCGTCGCTGTTCCTCATTTCGTACATTGGGGCGAACGCCATCGCGTTGACGGTTGCGGTGATGTCCGTCTCGTTTTTGTGGTACTTGTTCTACGCTAACAACCGCGTGGAGCGACACGGCGCGATTTTTCACTGGTTTGCGAACCTGGGCGAAAACCGCTACGACGGGCTAGAGCGTGAGCTACATGAAATTTTGCGGGAAAAGGGGCTGCGCGATGAAGACCCCTTCGATGAGATCATCACACGGGCGATGGTCATCGACCTACCCCACGCGACTCGCCTACTCGATATTACCCTGGAGGCGACGCGGTTACTCACCCAGCGCTACCCGATGCTCGATGAGGATCGAGTGGTGGCGGAGTTCATCAAGAGCATGGGCGATAACTACACGCTCGTTCCACAGAAGGTCACCATGCCCAACTTGCGGTCCCAGGTGCTGTCGCACACCGATATCGTCATGGTGCGTGTGCGCGACGGCGTGAAGCTCGACCACGACAGCAACGAGGCAACCGAACCGGTTCAGGTGCACGCGTTGTTCTACGTGATTAGCCCGGAGGCGTCGCCTGGGCAACATCTGCGGATTCTTGCGCAGCTCATCAATCACATCGAAACCGACGACTTCTTGAGTACATGGATTACCGCACAGGACGAGCAGGAGATGAAGGAAATTCTGCTCCACAGCGAGCGCATGCTCACACTGTGGCTGGACCCCGGGCACCGCACCGACCCGCTCATCGGGCAACGGCTCAGCCAGCTTAACTGGCCAGAGGGCACGCTCATCGCGCTTATTCGGCGCGGTCAGGAGGTCCACGTGCCGCGCGGTAGCACCATCCTTGAGCAAGGTGACCGGATTACGGTCATCGGCGAACCGGAAGATATTCAGTGGCTGTTCGAGGAGTACGTGGGCCAGCATACCCAGGAAACGACGTAGCGCGCAGGCGTGACGCTGGGGGGTAAGCACCCTGAAGGTTAGTGATGGGCCGACGTACGGGTCGGCCCGTACACGGTTGCTAGAACCGAAAACACGACCCCTCATCAAGTTGGTGCAACCGCCCCACCCGACTGGTTGCTGGTAAGCCTCTCCAAATTTGGGTAGCCTTGCGGAACGAAACTCGCAAACGTGAAGGTGATACCCTCCCATGACCCAACCGAAACTCTCCCCCGGCATTCGAGCGCAGGCCCGCCCCACGAATCGTCGCATGGCCGAGGACATTATGGCGGACCACGGCATCGAGACCGTGTACCGCATGGGCCAAAACGAAAATCCGCTCGGGCCGTCGCCGAGGGCGCTGGCTGCGATGGCCAACGCGATGACGACCATCCACTACTACCCAGAGGCCAGCGACCTCGCGTTGCGCGAAGCGCTCGCCGAAACGCACGGGCGCGGCCTTTCGCCCGAGCACTTCTATACGAGTTGCAGTGGCTACGAGGCGCTCGAAATGCTCAGCCGCGCCTTTTTGAAGGACGGTGACGAGTGCATCGTCAGTAACCCGACGTTCAGTGCGGTGTACGGCAAAAACGCGGCGCTGGAAGATGCGGTCATCGTCGATGTGCCGTTGCAGCCGGAGACGTTTGCGCTCGATGTCGATGGGATACTCAACGCGATCACCGATCGTACGCGGCTGTTGATGCTGTGCAACCCGAACAACCCCACCGGCACGGTCTTCGATGCGGCGACGATGGACCGCCTGATGCAAAATGTGCCGGAGCACGTCATCGTCGTCAGCGATGAGGTGTATCATCACTTCGTTACGGCGGACGACTTCCCCGATAGCCTGCAATATGTGCTCGCGGAGCGCAACCTCATCATCGTGTTGAGCTTCAGCAAGGGGTACGGGCTGGCTGGCCTGCGGATGGGCTACGGCATCGCGAAGCCGGAGCTTGCCAGTTACCTCGGTGGGATGCACCGCGGCTTTCATCAGAACAAGATCAACCTTGCGGCGGGCGTCGCGGCGCTGAAGGACACCGACCACCTGCGACACGTTATCGACACGATTCTGACAGAGAAAGCGTGGGTGCTACAGCAACTCGACCGGCTCGATGTGCGCCATTGGCCCAGCGAAACCAATTTCGTGTTGATGCGAACGCCGCTCCATGCGCAGGAAATGGCCGAAAAGTTGGAGCCATACGGTGTGATGGTGCGTCCACAGCACGCTGCCGGCCTCGACAATTGCATTCGTGTGACGATGGGCACGCGCGAGGCGAACGAAACGTTCATCGGTGCGTTGGAGGCGGTGTTGCGCGAGGCGCAATAGGTCGGCGTTACATCGAACAGTATGTGGTATTGGTTAAATTAAGGTTTGTTGGTAATTTCGGTGCTGCGATGGTATTGTATGCGCTAAACGATGCTGTGGGAGGCATTAGAATCGTGCACCGCACTACATTACTCACTATTTTGCTTTTACTAGTAAGCCTAACGACTGTGTGGCCCGCTGCGGCTGGGCCATCGTTGCAGACCGTCGGCAATGGCGGTTTCGAAACCGGTGACCTCACCGGCTGGACAGCCACAGGGAGTGTGGACGTGCTGACAGCAGGCGACATTTCCGGGTCATTCTCGCCAACGGGCACGTTCTTTGCGCTGCTCTCGACTGGCCCTACCGAGGAAGCTAATGCCGCTGCGCTGCGGGCATCGGGCCAGGCGACCGCGCAGCAGGTGTCACCATTCGATGAAGACGGTGCGAACGGCAACGAAAGCGACGTTGCGACACTCTCGACGACGTTTAGCGCACCCCAGGCCGGTTTCGTGTGCTATACCATCGTCTCTTTCTTGACGTCGGAGCGCAATGAGCCGACGTTCTTCGACGATGTTATGGAAGTACGGCTGAACAACACCCCTGTTCACCAGCAGAGCGTTTCGCAGTCGACCTTCGTGACGGACTCTCCCAGCCCGTTCCCGAACTACGGTTTTACTTCGGTGAGCAGCGAGGTCACCGTGACAGGCGGCACCAATACCACCGGCAGTTTCTTCCTCAATGGTGGGACGCCGTCGGTGCGCTGGCAGGTGCCCGTGAACGCAGGGGCCAACACGCTGGAGTTCTACGTCGGTGATGCGACGGACAGCATCTTCGACAGCGGCTTGCTCATCGATGCGGTCGAGTTCTCGGCGACAGCTTGCCCGGGTGCCTTCACCCCACCGACGGTCGCGAACTCGACGCTACAAATTAGCGGGCGCGTCTTCGATGATGTGAACGCGAACGGCTTGCGCGATGATGGCGATGTGCCCCCGCCCGATGATTTCATCCAAATCTCGTTGTTGCGTGGGCCGTTGCGCCTGGGTTCGACCTTCGTCGATGGCGAGGAAGGGGAGACGACCTATACCCTGGGTGGGCTGGCCCCCGGCAGCTACACGATACTGTTCGATACCGCATTTGGCTACGACATCACACCCATACAAAACGCCAACGGCAACGCCAACGATGACATCGACAGCGATGCAGACCCCAGCACCGGCGAGGCGTCCATCACGATAACCGGAAACACGGCCAATGTCGACGTAGGGTATGTGGCGGAGGTGCGTCCGCAGTACACGTTCTTCGAGACGCTGCCCAACCAATCGCTCACTGCCAGTATTGCAGACCAGGACAATATCGCCGGGGCAACCTACACGCTAGACTTCGGCCCAAGTAACGGTACGGTCACCGATTTCCAGGCAAACGGTACGTTCACCTATGTGCCGAATACCGATTTCGTCGGCTTCGATGAGTTCTTCTACGATGTAAACGTGAACGGTAACGTTTTCTCCAGGGACGCAGCAATTTTGGTGGGGACGATCCTCGATGCGTTCAGCGATAACTACTCGGTCGCGCCGAATGCTACACTCACCGTGGATGCGGCCAACGGTGTGCTTGCCAACGACGCCCCGCAGTTGACGTCTGTCGTCGTCGACGACGATGTCAATAACGGTACACTGGTGCTCAACGCCGATGGTAGCTTCACCTACACACCCAACGCTGGCTTCCGTGGCTCCGATTTCTTCTTGTATCGGGCGGTCTCTGCCGATGGCCAGAGCTTCGGGTTCGGGTTTGTCGAGATCGAAGTGGGCGAAGAGACCTTTGCCGAGCGCGACTCGTACAGCACGGGGATCAACGCACCGCTTGTGGTGGACCCCACGCGCGGTGTGCTCGCCAACGATGACCCGGTGCTGACAGTTGCGACAGTGGAACGCGAGCCTTTCGATGGTACGCTGACGCTGCTGCCCGATGGTAGCTTTACGTATATCCCAGAGGCCGATCAGGTGTACTCCACGTCCTTCTCCTACGAGGCGACCTCTGCCGATGGCACGGTGTTCGCCGAAGGCTTTGTGCGCATCACCGTCTCCGAAATCGTCATCAACGTGCCGGGGACACAGACCACCGATGAAAACACGCCGTTAGACATCCCCGACATTTCCGTCGAGGTGCCGCAACCTGATGGCCGTGTGACGGTGGAATTGGATGTGGACGATGGTGTTATCAACGTTGAGGGCGGGCTTCAGGTTAATGCGCAGGAGGCCGAAACCGCCGCGCAGCAATTGGGCGATACCCCGCTGCTGGTGGTCGATAACGGTACGCGGCGTGTGACGATCATCGGTAATGAGAGCAATGTCAATGGCGCGCTCGAGACCGTCAACTACTCGCCAGATGCTGGCTTTAGCGGGACCGATACATTGGAGATCAACGCGAACCAGGGTAACTTCGGCGCGGAGAACCAGGTCGTCATCATCGTGAACCCCAGCGTAGGTGGGGGCGGTGGCACTGGCGGCGGTGGGGGTGGTGCAACCGTCACCGTGAGCGCGCCCACGGGCCTCATCACGTTGTTCGAACTCACCCAGTTGCCGAACGCGGACGTCATCGGCGAAACGCCCGCCAACCCGGTCGAGGGTGGCGATGTGTTCGTGCAAATACTGGCGGCGGATGGCTCGCTGTTCGGCAGTGGCGCGCAAATCGGTGACCAGTTCCTCATCGATGCGGGTATCATCCACAGCGCCGATGTGTTCGGGTTAACGTTCGGCGGTGACTATCGCGACTTCCGGCCCGGCATCCAGGTGAAGTTGTGTTTCCTCGGGCGCGGGCAGTTCTACTATCGCAATGCCGCCGGGATGCCGCGCGTCACGCAGTTGCTGGATAGCTTCGTCGAGGGGCGCTACACGTGTGCCTTCATCCCGAACTCCGGCATCATCGTGTTGGTGCAGTTTAGCGGTACCGAGAACCTTATCGAGTTCGACGACATCCCGGTGGGCGATGTGCAGGAACTGAGCGACTGTATGGTGACGAGCACCACAAGCGGCATCAACCTGCGGCCCGAACCCAATATGAACAACACCCCCCTGGAGCAAATTCGCTTCGATGTGACGCTTACCGCGCTCAGGCGTCAGGGCGAGTGGTTCTTTGTGGATAACCTGGGCACCTTTGGCTGGGCGAATGCGGCCTTCTTCACGCCACAAGGTGATTGCGGGTCGTAGCCAGGGTGCGTTTTTGGGGCGGGGTGTGCGTAGACTCTGCACTGCGCATGGCCTCGCCCGTACCTGTGTGTTTCTATCGAAGCCAGTAGTCCATGCCACGTTTGGGATGGGCTTTTTCATCTAATTATCGGTTGTTAATGCAGTAGCGGAGTGTCGTATATGTCCACGCAGGAATTAACCGGGCAAACCATCGGCGGGTACAAGCTGCTTGAGCTGTTCGGCGAGGGTGGGATGGGCGCGGTGTACCGCGCTCGACAGGAAACCCTCGACCGCGAAGTGGCGTTTAAGGTGATTTCGCACGCCGTCGCTAACCGCACCGAGTACATGCAGCGCTTTTACCAGGAGGCGCGCC
Source organism: uncultured Anaerolineaceae bacterium (assembly GCA_964434365.1). Lineage (GTDB taxonomy): Bacteria > Chloroflexota > Anaerolineae > Aggregatilineales > Phototrophicaceae > CAYSVE01. The sequence goes on from CAYSVE010000007.1 coordinate 6,478, forward strand.
TCTCTGCTGCGTTGGAACACGCCAACATCGTGCCTATCCACGATTACGGTACCATCGACGACATCACCTATGTGACGATGCGCTTGCTGAAAGGCGGCTCGCTCGCAGAGCGAATCCAGGGCCAAAAGCTAAAGCCGAAGACGGTCGCCGTCGTGCTGCGGCAGCTTGCAAGTGCCCTCGACTACGCGCACTCCAAGGGCGTCGTGCACCGAGACATCAAGCCGAACAACATCATCTTCGACGAGCAGAACAGCCCTTACCTTGTGGATTTCGGCATCGCCAAATTGCTCGGCGAAACCAAAGGCCTCACGGCCTCGGGGGCGCTCATCGGCACGCCGACGCACATGCCGCCGGAGCAATGGCGCGGTGAGGACATCACCGGGGCCAGCGACCAGTACGCGCTGGGCATCGTCGTGTACGAGATGCTCACGGGCACCCTGCCCTTCGACGCGCCGACGCCGTATGGCCTCATGCTCAAGCACATGAACGATGAGCCACCCTCGCTGGAAGATGTCGGGGTGAATCTCTCGTTCGAGCTAAGCGAGGACATCGGCAACGTGCTGGAAGTCGCGCTAGCGAAAGACCCCGCCGACCGTTACCCCACTGTGATGGCCTTTGCCGATGCATTCGAGACAGCGGTGCACCGCGCCGAAGCAGGCAATGCCCCGTCTTCGACGCCGCCGTTCGGCGAATTGCACGTGCAGAGCACGCGCGCTGGCGTCGAAGACGCCGCTGAGATGGTGCCCCCCAGGGGCGATGGCCACGATACGCATCTCCTCGGCCAACAGGCGCGCGCCGGGACGACGATGCCGAATCAGCGCACGCTTATCGAGTGGGTGAGCGGTACGCTATCGATGGTGACGCGTGGTAGCCGGTTGCTAGCGGCGGTGTTGCTCGCCGCGATCATCGGTGCGATGGCTTTCGCTGTTGTCGCGCTGCGGCCCCCGGCCCCCGAATCCGAGGTCTCGGGGGCACCTGCCGAAGCACCGGCGGCGGCCCCCCTACCCACCCCCACGTCGACGTTCCGCGCGGCGCAGCAAATTACCAGCCTCAGCGACACGATGCTGCCGTGGATTCGCGACATCGACTACTTGCCGGATGGCTCGCGGGTGGCGACTGCCAGCACCGACGGCAGTATCCAGATTTGGGATTGGGATGTGGCGCTAAGTGCGGCAGAGGAGAAATCGCCCGAGATTGTGTTGTTCGATAACTTCGAAACCGGCTCAGTGCTGAGTATCGACTACAACGACGCCGGGACGTTCCTCGCGTCGGGGTACGCTGATGGGTTCGTGCGCACGTGGATGCCGGATCGTAACCAGACCTTGCCGCCGATTTGCCACGAGACGAACGAAGATGGCGAAACATGCAAGCCCACTGCCGTCTTCGATGTGGCGTACAACCCCGCCGAACCCCAGCAACTCGCCTCGGCTGGCACCGATGGCACAGTGCGGTTGTGGCTTCAAGCGCTGACGCAAGCACCCCAGCCCCTCATGACCTATGCCGATGGCGAGAGCGCTGCGCTCAGCCTGGCCTTTTCGCCAGACGGTACACTGCTGGCGGTCGGGTACGCCGATGGCAGCATCCGCCTGTGGGATGTCGTCGTCGGTGACCTGCTCGATACGCGCGCGGAGCACGCGGGCGCGGTGTGGAGCCTCGCGTTCAGCCCGCCTGGCGATCGCGTCGTCAGTGGCAGCGAAGACCAGACCGTGCGCCTGTGGGGTGTGAGTGATACACCCTCGTTGGAGATCATCCACGAGATGCGCGGCCACACCGATGCGGTGTTGGCAGTGGCCTTCAGCCAGAACGCGCAGGTGTTTCCGGCCTCGGTGGGTGCCGACCAGACGATTCGCTTCTGGGATATGGCGACGGGCACCCCGCTCGTGGAGTATCAGGACGAGCGCATCGTGAGCAATATGCTCAGCCTCGCCTTTCGGCCAGATGACACCGCGTTTGCCTTCGGCTGTAGTTCGAACGCGGGGACGTGGGGCATCTTCGGCTGGACGAATGTGCTCGATGACGAGGGCGAACCGCAACCCGATGCCCTCGATGACCGCATCGAACTGGCGTGTTAGCTGGGTAACCCCCCCACTGACATCGCTTATACGGCCTTTTTACAGCGGTCGCGCCGCGCATTCAGTACAATCGACGGTGTAATGTGAAAAGTGTATACGAATGCTTGTGGGGGGAAATTGCCATGACGCGCAATTGGTGGACCCGTCTGCGGGTGTTTTTCGTGCTTACTTTTTCACTGCTGCTCTTCGCTACCCATACAACCGATGCGTTCGCCCAGGGTGTGCCCAACGACACACCCCAAACCGCCGAGGTCATCCCATCGGTGCCGTTCCTGACGACCATCACCGATACCTCGCTGGCAACCACCGGCACCGAAATCCTGTGCCCGTTTTTCAGCAATTCGCTGACGAACGGGGTCTGGTATCGGTACACCGCGCCCGAGAACCTGAGCCTGATTGCCGACACACGCGGCAGCGACTTCGACACGATTCTCGCAGTGGCCGAGGGCACACCCGGCTCGCTCAGCGAGGTCGATTGCAACGATGACCTTGAACTCGCCTACATTCGCGACTCCGAAGTGCGCTTCGACATGCAAGCGGGAGAAACGCGGTACTTCCATGCAGGCGGGCGGGCGGAACGGTGACATTGGCCTGCTGTACTTCAACCTGCGCGTGGAGGGTGGGGTTTACGCGAACGACGAGTGGCAAGGCGCGGAGGTCGTGCCGAGTATTCCATACTTTGCACTTGTGCCCGATAGTCGGCTGGCCACGACGGGGTCGGACGCGTTGTGCACAAGCAACGTCACGGGCTTTATGGTCAAGGGGGTGTGGTACAAGTACACCGCCACCCAAAACGAAACCATCATCGTGGACACCTTCGGCAGCTACGAGGCTATTCTGGAGCAAGACGCCGAAGACATCGTGATTTCGATGGACACCCTTATCGTGATCGCGGTGGAGATCAACGGGCAAATCATCGAGCCGGACAACCCACCCGGTTGCTACGACGGCACACTCGACGATCAGTTTGCGTTGCCGTCACAAACGCCGCCCATCAACCTGCAACCGGGCAACGAAATATACTTCCATGTGGGTGGAGACATCGACACGGACACCGTCTTCGTGAACTTCACACGACTTTCGACCGGCCTTGATGTCAATGGCGATGGCAGAGTGACGGAAACGGATGCGGTGCGGGTGATCAACGACATCGGCACGTCGAATGCTGCGTCGGATGTCGACGGAAGCGGCACCGTCACCGCTGCGGATGCCAACGCGGTTATCGACGGCATCGGCACGACCGCTTCGTCCGTCGCGAATTAAATCCAGCCGTCGCGGTTGGCATCGTACACGCTGCGCGCCGCTTCGATCGCTTCAGCGTTCCGATTCCACCATTTACACAGCGCGGTGAGTTGTGGCACCAAAGAGTGGGTGAGCGCCGTCGGTGTGTACTCGACCCGGGGCGGCGCTTCGTCGTAGTCGGTTCGTTCGATCAATCCGCTGCGTTCGAGTTTGCGGAGTGTCTGTGTGAGCATCTTCTTGGTGATGCCCTCAACCTCGCGGCGAATATCGCCGTAGCGGCTGGTGCCCTTCACCACCACATGGAGTACGGGCATCGTCCATTTATCCGAGATCAGCGCGACGGTGTCGATCGCGTGCTGGTTTTTGGTGTCCATTGGGGTCGCCTCCCTATCCGTTCGACGGGCACCCAGAAGTGCCTATCATCTTCGACTTCGCGCGGCTGCTAAGGTTTTGCCTGTTGCATAGTATAACAGGAGCGACCTCCCCAATGAGTGGACGTGTAGACACCCTTAACGAGAAGAAGATTTTGATCGTCGCCTCGAACCCGGCGGTCAGTGAGCAAACCGGCTGGCCGATCGGCTTTTGGGCGGCGGAACTCACCCACCCGTACTGGACGTTCGTGGAGAATGGCTACACCGTGGACATCGCCAGCCCGAACGGCGGTAAGCTGGACATGGACGCGTGGAGTGATCCGCATGACAGCAGCGAATACAGCAAAGATGACTTGATTAGCGCGGGCTTCCTGGCGATGCCGCACACGCGCGCGCTCATCGACGAGACTCCGGCGCTAAGCACCGTCAACGCCGATGACTACGCCGCGATTTTGCTCGTGGGTGGGCAAGGGCCGATGTACACCTTCTACAACGACGACGCGCTGCACCAATTTGTTGTCGATTTCCACGCGACGGGTAAGCCAACGGCGGTCGTGTGCCACGCCACATGCATTCTGCTGAAGGCGAAAACCCCCGACGGCGACCTGTTGGTGAAGGACAAGACATGGACCGGCTTCGCGAACAGCGAGGAGGACTTCGCCGATAACTTCGTGGGGAAGCCGATTCAACCGTTCCGCATCGAGGATGAGGCGAAACAACTGCCGAACACCAACTTCATTGTGGATAGCATGTTCAAGGCACATGCCGTGCGCGATGGCAACCTCATCACCGGCCAGCAGCAGTTCAGTGGTACCGCCGCCGCCGAACTCGTGATCGAGGCGCTGGGTAAATAGCAAAAAACGGGCGGCTGGGATGACCCGAACCGCCCGATCGTTATTGACTGCGAGGCAAAGCGTAACTAGCTCTCGTCGTTGCTGGGGCGCGGGGCCAACCGCACGTTGAGTTCCACCGCCTCGGTGCCGTTACGCAGCACGCTGAAGGTCACCTCGTCGCCGGGGCTGGTGCGCTCTGCGAGGTAGTCGATGAGTTCGCCGAAGTTGTTGATGGGCGTGCCATCGATGCCGGTAATGATGTCGACTTCGAGCAAATCACCGCTGTCGTCATCGGTGACCGCGCTCTCGAAGCCGCCACGGTCGGCGGGGCCGCCGGGGACGACATTCCCCACCACGATACCACGCTGGTTGTTCGGCAAGTCCATCGCCTCGATGATGCTGAGGGTGATGTCGCCGCCGCCGATGCCGAGGTAGCTATACTGCACGAAACCATCGGCGATAAGTTGCTGCGCCACGCGCTGCGTCAGGTTACCGGGGATGGCGAAGCCGACGCCGCTGTTGCTGCCGCTCTGCGAGCGGATTTGCGCATTCACGCCGATGACGCGGCCCTGGAGGTCGAGCAGCGGGCCGCCACTGTTACCCGGGTTGATGGGCGCATCGGTTTGGATGACGCCGCCGATGGCGAACTGCTCGAGGCCAGGGATGCGGCGGTCCAGCGCGGAGATAATACCCGCCGTCAGCGTCCAGCGTTGGCCGAAGGGGCTACCGATGGCGAGCACTTCCTGGCCTACGAGCAAGTCGTCGGTGTTGGCGAACTCCAGCGGTCGAAGCTGCTCTGCGGGCAGGTCTACTCTGATGACCGCGAGGTCGCTATCGGGGTCGAGGCCGACGATTTCCGCCGAGACGATCGTACCGTCGATAAAGTTGACCTCGATTTCGGTCGCGCCTTCCACCACGTGGTTGTTGGTGACGATGTGGCCTTCGGTGTCGATGACGAAGCCGGAGCCGAGACCCTGCTGCGGAATATCGTCGGGGATGTCGAAGTTATCCGGCAGGTCGAATGGAATGGGGCCGGAGCGCTCGGCCGTGACGTTGATCGCCACGACGGACGGACTCACCTGCTCGTACACGTTGGTGAACACGTTGCCGCCATCCTGCGCGCCGACCATCGGCACGACGAGGGTGAGGGCCATCAGGGCAGTGGCTGCGAGGGCCATCCACTTCTTGAACATATACAATTTCTCCTTGTTTGGATTTTTGCGTTGTCTGGTTTATACCCTAGGGTTGTAACCATCCTGTGGGCGATATACAAGATTTATGTATGCGACTGATGCGAGAATACTTAATTCGGATTGGAAGGCTACTCATATTAGCAGCGGGGTAACATCCACTGAGGTGAGGGTGATTGTTTTGAGACATTCTGCGCTGGCGTGCATATAAACGGTGACGCGATGCGCCTCCAATTTTGTACTGTGCGATACGAAATCGTATGGTCGCTACAGTCGAACCTGACTACCCCACCTCTATACTGTACCCTGTATATGAAGAATCCACGAGGCACACGACAGCTGGCGCTACTCCCCAATTTTTGGGGTGATATAGCCTGATGGTGACTTTTCGGGATATATTATTTAGGATTATACACACTTGCGTCTGTACTCATCAGCTTAGGGAATGACATAACTTGTATATTTTGCCGAAGTTACCCGCGTGTTTGTTGGGCGTTCTGGCTATGCTCCTGCTGTGGACTTCTGTCGACACGGCTGAGGCGCAACCCCCCACCCAACCCGAAGCCTTCGCGCTGAACCAACCTGGCTTCGATTTGGCTGGTTTCAATGGTACCGACGACGTACCCGAACTCACTGAAGAACAACAACTTCTCATCGCCGCGCTGTTCGCCGATAACCCCGAAATCTATGAGACAGGCGAGGCGCAGGCTGCGGTAAACGCCACCGATTTGGCGGGCTTGTTCAACGTATTGGAGGGGATTCTCGTCGATGTGCTGTGTACGGTCGTGTGTGACGAAGCCGATACCGATTTGGAGCGCGTCGAGCAAATCCTCACATTGATGGAAAGCCAATATACTAACGAGAATATCAAGTACTTCGGCTACCTCAGCGCGGAGGTCAACGTTGCGGTGGCGACGGGCACCTTTACGCTGTACTTCGATATGATGGACATTCTCGCGATCACCGAGGAAGGGGCGGACCAATACGTCACGGTGTGGCTAAACCTGGGCGCGAGCGCTGGTCTGAGCGTCAGCATTGGTGATTTGCTGCCGGTGGGTGCGGGGGTTGTGCCGTTTGTGCGCCAACCAGGTCTCGATGACCCGCAGAATAGCTGGTCGGTTTCGGCGTTGTCGGGGTCGTTACCGTTTTACGCCTGCTCTGGGCTGAGCTTCGGCTCCGAGGGTGACGTGGAGGCAGGCTGCGAAGAAGATCAACAGGTGCCGCTGTCGCTCATCGATGTGAGCCTGATCGACATCGAAATCAACCTGGCACGGTTCGAAGTGCGCAAGTCCTATCTTCAGCGCGCCATGACGGATTTCGTCACGTCGTTGCGGGCGGGCCTGCAACCTGTCGATGACATCACCGAGATACCCGGCGTGACGCGGGCATTCCTGGGGTATTTATTCAACTATGGCCTCAATTACGCCGCGCTCGCACTCATCCCGCAGGAGGGCGAGATTCGTGCGTTCACATGCCTCGATGATGGCACCCCCTGCGGGCTATCGGGCGTAATCAATATCGTGAGCGGTTGCCGCGATGTCGATCGCGATGGAATCGGCGACAATGTGTGCTAGGAAAATGAGGACGGCACCGTCACCGCCGGAATTCGGGTGGAGTTCACTGCACTGTCGACCGGCAACGATGCCTGCTACAAGGTCGAGCGCACGGTGCCCGAGGGTTGGACCAACGACTGGCCGTACGGCACAGGCATCGATCCGTTTTGGGGGAACTGTGAGCGGCTAGCCTTCGGCGAGCAGGGTGGCGCGTCGTTCCAGTGGGTCTTCGAACGCACCGACCCTAACGCCACCGACCAACCCGTCATCGAGTTCGAACTGTACGCAACCCGCAACCCGGCACCGGCTCCTGGGTTGGGGACGCTGGTCGGCTCGCGCTCGGTGACATTGAATGTGGGCCTCGACTTTTTGCACGATGTAAACAACGACGGCTTCATTACCCCTGCCGATGCACTGTACATCATCAACCGGCGCAACAGCGAAGACACGCTCGCCGACGTTAATGTGGATGGCGTCGTCGATAGCGCAGATGCCGAGGCCGTTATCGGCAGTGTGGGCCAAACCCGCGAGTAGCGGTGCGTCGGTCGATGGGCGGTTAAACCCGATGAGCAAACGCCGCCCAGTCGAAACGCGTAATTTGCGTTAAACTCGCTCATCTTTAGGGATTGTGGGAGGTGTACCCGTGGCAGAACATTATCTCGACGACAGCGTGACCCAGCCCTTCTGGGATAACTCGGTGTCGCCGCGCCTGGAAATCGACCCCGGCGACACGGTCGTCATCGAGTGTGCCGAGCCTGCCGGGCAGGTCACGCCGGAGTGGACCGTGACCGAACTGGAAAAGCGCGACAGCAGCAAAGTTCACGCGCTATCGGGGTCTATTTTCATCAGGGGCGCGCAGCCTGGCGATGTGCTACAGGTGGAAATCCTCGACATGAAGCACAAGGGCTGGGGCTGGTCGGCACATATGACGGGTGTCGGCCTGCTGCCGGAGGATTTCGACTTCCACTACATTCACCACTGGCGGCTAGCGGGTGATACCTGCTTCTCCACGGAGTTGGATAACATTCGTATCCCCTTCGAGCCACACCCGGGTGTGGTCGGGGTTGCGCCGAAGGCCCCCGGTCGTATCGATACCAACCCGCCTCGCGAGAACGGCGGCAACCTCGATGTGCGCGACATGACCCTCGGCTCGACGGTGTGGCTGCCGGTTTTCGTGGAGGGGGCACTGTTCGCGACGGGCGATTGCCACGCGGCACAAGGCCAGGGTGAGGTGTGCATCACGGGCATCGAATCGCCGATGACGATGACCATGCGCTTCGATGTGCGCAAGGATGTGAACCTCAAAGAGGTGCAGCTTTTCCGCGCCAGCCCCATCACCAAACTCGATACCAAGGGCTACCACATCACGACGGCGCACGGCCCCGACCTCATGGAAAACGCCAGGAATTGCGTCCGCTACATGATCGACTGGCTGACCGAAACTTACGGCATGAATCGCAGCCAGGCGTATATTCTGTGTAGCGTGGCCGGGGACCTGAAGATCAGCGAAATTGTGGACGCGCCCAACTGGGTCGTGGCGTTCCACATGCCGCTGGCCGTTTTTGCCGATTAACCGCGCTAAGCCGGTTTTTGCGCGCGGATGACACTATCGCCGAAGGGCGGGGCGTAGCGCTCCACGTCGATGAACCCTGCCTCGGCCAGCCACGCGCGGTATTCGCTCTCGGTGTAGGCCTCGCCGTGGTCGTACATGTTGAGGAAAATCAAATTTGAGGCCACTGTGTCCAGTGGCGCAACGCGCGAGTCATCGACGACGCGGCATACCAGGTAAACCCACCCGCCGGGTTTCACCGCCCCGGCGATGTTCTTCAGCGCCTTTTGGGCATCCTCGGCGGAAAGCACCTGCGTGAACGCGCGCGCCACCGCGAGATCGTATTCGCCTGCCGGGGCCGCTTCGACCATGTTTACCGACTGCACCTGCACCCGGTCGCCTATGCCTGCGTCGTCGATGAATGTTTGGGTGATGGGCGTCACGCTCGGTAAGTCGGCGGCGGTGACGTGCAAGCCCGGGACAACCTCGGCGATGCCGATGCCCATGCCGCCGGAGCCTGCGGCGATATCGATGAGCGTTTGCGCCGACGAGAAATCGTAACGCTGTGCCAGTGCGCGCCCGGCGAGCAACGTGCGTGGGTGCAACCCCTTGAAGAAGGTCAGTTGTACGTCGAACGGCTCGGCGGCGAAGTCGTATTTGGCCTGCGGTGCGCCCTCGCGGATGGTATCCGCCGTCATGAGGCAGGTCGTCCACAGGCGGTGCAGCGTGTCGTCGATGCCGCCGAGGTAATCGCCCTGGCCCTTCACGAGATAGTGCGCTGCGGTAGGCGTATTGCTGAAGTGCTCGCCATCGACGGTGAGCAGTTCGGCGACGACCAGCGCGTACAGCAGCGGGCGCAACCGATAGGCCGACACGCCGAGTTTTTCGGCCAGTTCATCGGCAGTGAGGGGGCCATCGGCCAGTGGGGTGAAGAGTTCCAGGCGCATCCCGGCGTGCATCGCAATGGCCGGGTACACCGAGTACATCAACTGCTGGACGGTGTTGGGTCCCGTTTGGTTTTGTTCCATCATGTTATGTCCTCCCAGACTATGTGTTGGCCTTCTCAGTTACAGTGTGCACGTTTTATGGACTTCGACCGTAAAATCTGCGATTCAAAACGTTCCGTTCACGGTCGGCATTGTCACGGACGTAGCACGCTACGTCCCTACATCAGCCGTTGTCCTGGGGTGTAGAGACGCCGTTCGGCGCCCGCAACCTAAAATCCTTCGCTTCCCTGGCACGGTGCCACCCGCACAAGAGCGGTCTCAAATATAGAAGAACGTACACCACCGCCCCACGGCACATCACCGATTTGGTGGCCTCGCAATCATCCTAACAGCCTTGCAGTCCACTCTGCCGCCTGAAGATAAATCGGCAGCCCCACCGTCAGGTTGAAGGGGAACGTAATCACGAGGGCTGCGGTGAGCGCGAGGCTGGCGTTGGCCTTCGGGATGTTGCTCATCACGACAGCGGGCGCGGTGATGTACGACGCACTCGCGGCGAGCGTGCCCAAAATCATCGCCCCGCCGACGCTCAACCCGGTGATGGTGCCCAGCGCTGTGCCGAGCACGCCGTGTACGAGCGGCATCAAAATACTGAAGGCCAGCAGCGGCACACCCACTTCAAGGACATCGTTGAGCTTGCGCCCCACCTGCGTGCCCATCTCCAACAGGAACAGGGTGAGGAAGCCGGAGAATAAATCTACGAAGAAGGGCGACACCTGCTCGTAACCGTTATCGCCGGAGATAAAGCCGATGATCACACCACCGCCGAGTAGCAGAAAGCTCTTGCCACTGAGGGCGGACCGCAACACACTCCCAAATCCTCGGTTGCCGCCGTTGCCGAGAATGCGCCCGGCGAGGGTAAGGCTCACCGCGACGGCGGGAATTTCCATGATGACGTACATGGTGGGCATAAAGCCCTCGAAGGTTTGGCCGGTTTCGTTCAAAAACGTGATGCACGCGCTGAGTGTCACCGCCGAGACCGCGCCGAAGTGCATGCCGATAGAAATGGCGTCGGCTTTGCCGGTGATGCGCCGCAAAATGAAATACGACCAGATAGGAATGACTGCGCCCAATATCGCCGCGACGAAGGCCGCGCTCCAGAAGTTGCCCAACGGCGAGCGGGCGAGGTCGAAGCCGCCCTGGAGGCCGATGGCAAATAGCAGGTAAATGGAGATGATGCTGTACACTTGCTCGGGGATTTTCAGGTCGCTTTTTACACGAACCGCAACGATCCCCAGCACAAAGCTGAGGACCATCGGCGAGAGTAGATTCAGGCGCAAAATTTCGCTGAGCGGCATGACGATGCAAGCCCTTCTGTTGGTTGAATGAGATAGTCGGTTGCTGCCGAAAGTGCAATTTTGGAGTGGTGCGATGTGTGTATGCGGACGCGCGCTGGCGCGTCCGCTGTGAGTATAGCGTGTGATGGCCCCTAACCCAGCTTCAGCGAGACTTCGGCCAGGCTCGGCGGGCTGCCGATCACCGTGATTTCGTCGCGCAGGCGCAAAATGGAGAACCCGTGCGGCACAATCGCGTGGCCGTCGCGCACAATTTCGAGGATGAGCACATCGCCGGGCAGGCGCAGGTCGCGCAGGGGCAAGCCGTCGACGGCCTTTTCGTTCACCTCGATTTGTGCGATGTCGTGGTCTGGGTCCTGGTGCAGTAACAGGTTCACGGCCTCCGGCGCATTTACCGATTGGTCGAGCAGGTGGACCATCGCCGAGGCTGGGTCGATGACACGCGCGCCGATGTCGGTAAATTGGTCGCGCAGGCTCACATCGCGCAGGCGCACCACCAACGACTCCAGCCCGAACTCCTCCTTGGCGAGTGCGAGGGCGTGCATGTTGGCACTGTCGTCGTCGAGCATGGCGACGAGGGCGCACTTCTCGGTTTTAATCATGCCTTGCAATGTGTCCTTGCTGATGTGCGGAATCACACGTTCGTCCACGTCTTCGGCGGCAAGGCGCTCCACCCGTTCGGCGTTGGTATCGGCGACGATGACCCGCCAACCACGCGCACTCATTTGCCGGGCCAGCGCGATAGACTGCGGTTCCACGCCAAGGATGAGTACGTTGCGTGGCTCGCCTTTGCCCTCGCCGGGGATCTGCGCCTCACCCACCTGTCGCAGCGCGTACTTCAGCAGCATAGGCCCAACAATTTCGTTAAGCACCACCACCGAGATGATGAGCGTAGCGAACTCACCGCCCAGGGTATCGGGGAAGAACACGGCCGTCTCGCGGGCAAGGCCCAGCGCGATACCCGCCTGCGTGATCAGGCCCAGCCCGGCATAACGCCGAAAGTCTTGCGGCTCGCCTGCGATGATGCCGCCGAGGTACGTGCCTATGACGATGGAGATCATGCGGACGCCGAACAAAATCGCGGCGATGCCGATGGTGCTGATGAGAACATCGAGCTTAAGGCCCACACCCGTGAGCGTGAAGAAGGCGACGTAAATCCATGGGCTGATGTCGTGCAGCAAATCTTCGAAGGGTTTGCGATAGCGCGTGAAGTTCGTCACCGTGAAGCCCGCCACCATCGACATCAGCAGTGGTTCGATTTTGATCTTCACGCCGATGAGGTTCTCTACACAGGTGGGTACATAATTTGCCGACTCGAACAGCAAATAGCCGAGCAACAGCAAGGCAGCGGTTTTCGCGGCGATGTGCATCGGCGTGCTCAGCAACAGCGCAATACCCCGCCCCACGAAGTACCCTACCAACAGCGCAATGAAGATGTCTACGATGAGGATGACGATGAAGGTGGCGGTGACCGGGTCGCCGTCGATCATCGCGCCAGCGAATGCCACGGCCAGCGCGAAGAACACGATAATCACCACGTCCATCACCACGGTGATGCTCAGTACCGTCTTCGAGAACGGCCCCTTGGCCTTAACCTCTTGGATGACGGCGATGGTGCTCGCCGGGGAGAGTGCAAGCAGGATGGTTGCGCCGAGCATAGCGACGGCGGTTTTCGTGATGATAGGGTAATTGGCGGTGAAGGAAATGAACGACTGCAAAATGAACAACGAAATGCTGATGAGCGTGAACGCAACGATGACGATGCCGGTGGCGTTCAACGCGATGCCGCGCAGGCGGCTACGAAGTTCCTTCAGGTAAAGTTCGCTACCCGCTACGAACGCGATCACTGCCAGCGAAATATCATCGATGTAGCGGAGTACGTCACTGGCTTCGGCGGGCAGTACGGCCAACAGGAACGGCCCGGCGAGTGCACCCGCCAACAGGTACCCGGTGATGTAGGGTAGCCCGTACTGCGAGAAGAATTTGCCGATTTGCTTGGCAGCCAGCGCCACCAGCAAAAACTGAATCGAGAGCAACACAATTGGTGGAATAGTCGGCATGGTGTTTCGTTGTTCCATCACTGCGATCAGAGAAGACGGCACCGGGCAGGACGAATAACCAAAGCAGCCGACGCGCACCACACAGGGTCACCGTGGGTGAACGTCGGCTTGCGTTACAACCTATAAGCGCTGCGCAGCCTGCCGAGCGCAGATTGAATGACAAATCATCAACAGTATTAGAGCAGTTATTCTAGCGATAGCTTACGGTTTCGCACCTGTTTTTCACCCAAGGTTAAGGTTTTGCAATGCGGCTACGGGTTTGTCGGCGAGTTTTAACAGAATCGGGAGGCACATCAGGGCGAGGCACGGCCCCGCCCCTACACGGTGTGTGCAGTTTTTTGGGGGGTGATTTGCGCGATTTGGCAGACCCAAGACCACTCTACGACCACCCCACGCGAAAACCTGGCACGTCTACTTGTTCTGCTCGCTGCGAACGAATATCCATGTGCCGATGAGCGAGAACACCACGAACATGGCGACGATGATGCCGAAGTTCAGCCACGGTGTGTGCAGCACCACCGCCGAATACTCCGAGGTACCCGCGTAGTACGCATTCCGTGTGAAGTCGACGGCGTAGGTCATCGGCGAAATGCGCGAGGCGATGAACAAGTACCATGGCAGCTCTTGAATCGGCGTGAAGACGCCCGCCAAAAAGAACTGCGGGAAGATGATGAACGGGAAAATCTGCTGGGCGGCACGTTGGTTCGGCAGGTTACTCATTACCAGCAGGCCGAACGCGCCACCGAACAGGCTGATGATAATGGCAACCGGCAGCAGCGCCATCACCTGCCCAAAGCCGAGCGGAATGCCGAGCACGAACCCGAACAAAATCACCGCGATGGCCTGCAAAAACGCGACCAGCGTCTCGCCCACGATTTTGCCGATGATGATGGTATAGCGCGAAATCGGCGACACGAACATCTCCTGGCTGAAGTCGTTCTCGCGGTCTTCGATGAGGGAGATGATGCCCTGGGCCGTCGTTTGGAAGAGGGTTTGCGCCAGCACCCCCGTGAATGTGAACACCAGGTAGTTATAGCCGATGTCCTCGCCAAACCCGGCCTGAAACGACGTGCCCAGAATACCGATGAAGATGAGCGGGAACACCAGCGTGCCGATGATGCGCGCCCGATCGCGGACGAATTTCAGCAGGTCGCGGTAAGCAATCGCGCTGATGGCATTTGCCGTTATGCTGAGGCTCTGGTTCATCGGACCTGCTCCAGTTCTGCGGTGTCGATCTCTGCTTGGGTGCCGTTCGTCGAAGGCGAGGTGGCCTTTTGCTTCTCGGCCTTTTCGGTGATGGCGAGGTAGGCTTCTTCGAGGCTTGGCGCGTGCGGCTCCACGATGTTTAGCGGTGTATCGATGCGCTTGAGCAGGGCGTGAATTTCCGACTCCACGATGTCCAGGCGAACGCGCCCGTTCTCGGTAAACGGAATGCCCTTCTCGCGCAGTTCGGCGCGGAGTGCGGCGCGGTCTTGGGAGTCGATGAGCAGGTACTCCTCGACGAGCGCGGTTTTTATCTGCTCGCGCGTGCCGTTGACGATGACCTGCCCGCGACTGAGAATGCAAATCTGGTCGGCCTGTTCGGCTTCTTCGAGGTAATGCGTGGTGAGCAACAGCGTCGTGCCCTCCTGTTGGCGCACATGATGCAGGTACTCCCATAGGCTGCGCCGCGCAGATGGGTCGAGGCCGGTGGTCGGCTCGTCGAGCATGAGCACGCGCGGTTTGTGCATCAGGCTGCGGATGATTTCCAGCTTGCGCTTCATACCACCGCTGAAGGTGCGCACCGGCTGCATCATTTCATCTTTGAGGCCCAGGATGGCCGCCAGTTCACCGATACTGTCGCGATAGGCTTTGGGCATCAAGCGGTAGGTGGGGCGGAAGGGATACACGCCGTACATTACCGCGTGCATGCGCACGTTCTCCTCGGCGGTGAGGTTCAGGTCCAGGCTGGGCTTTTGGAAGATGATGCCGACGTTCTGCCGAACCTGTAGGTTATCGGTGATGATGTCGTGCCCTGCGATGCGCACCTGCCCGCTGGTGGGTGCCAGCGTCGTGGTGAGGATGCTAATCGTTGTGGTTTTGCCGGCGCCGTTCTCGCCGAGCAGTGTAAAAAAGCGCCCCTCATCGACGCGGAACGAAATACCGTCCACGGCGTTGCGAGTCGCATTCTTATACTGCTTGACGAGGTCGTTTACCTCGATCATGGGTTGCGTCATGGTTGCCTCACTGATGTTCAAAAACAGGCATCAATGTACACCTCCAACATTGTGTGTACATTAGAATGATGCTCGCTATAGTCTACGACTAACCGAAAGAGTAGGTCGCACGATTCCATAGGAACTCCATAATTGCACGAGAACACAGGGCCAACTGCATCGATGACCACCGCGCGCAACGTCCGTTTGCTGATCTGGTTTAGCTTCTTCGCGAATCTGAAGTTCTACCTGCCGATTCAGATCATCTACTTTGCCGAGGTCACCGGCTCGTTTGCGGCGGCGAGCTTCATCATGGCGCTGGTGCAGGTTGCGGCTGCGGTCGCCGAAATCCCGACTGGCGTGCTCTCCGATATGATCGGGCGCAAGCGGACGCTCGTGCTGGGCACGGTGTTGGCGGTCGCGTCGGTGACGTGTTATGCCGTTGCTTTGAACCAGGTCGTGTTGGTCGTCGGTGCGCTGTTCGAGGGCGTGTATCGCGCGCTCTATAGTGGAAACAACGACGCGCTGCTCCACGACACGCTCGCCGCAGGCGACCAACCCGAGACGTACGCGCGCCACTACAGCCGAATCGGCACGGTGGTGACGTTGGCGCTGTTCTGCTCCTCGCTGATGAGCAGCGTGTTCGCCAGCATCTCATACGCCCTGTTGATGGCCCTGTCGGTCGTCGCGCAACTGGTCGGGTTTGTGCTGAGCGCGCGCGTCGTCGATATTCCGCCGAAGCACCCCACGCCGACCAACCCCTACCGGCACGTGCTCGACGCGTTGCAGGGCTTCCGCGCGAACCCGCGTTTGGCGCTGATGAGCGCCTCGACGATACTCGGCAATGGCATTGGCTTAACGGCGTATCAATTTCAGCCAGCGGTGTATGGCTTGCTGTGGCCACTGTGGGCGATCGGGTTGGCGCGTGCCCTCGCGGAGTTGCTGGCGGTGCTCAGCTTTCACTTCAGCGAACGCATCATTCGGGTGGTTGGCAACGTGCGGATTATTCTCCTCGACAGCATATTCAGTTGGCTGGCGAATGTGGTCGGGTTGCTTTTTGCCTCCGGCGTTACGCCCGCCCTCATCGCGACTTCCCCCGCGCTGTACGGACCCGCCACCACGGCCATCGAATCGCTGAAGCAGGCCGAGTTCAGCGATGCCCAGCGCGCGACGATGGCGTCGCTGAATGCGTTCGGCAGCGGGGTCGTCTATGCGGTGTTGATGCTGCCGATGGGGGCCGTTGCCGATGCGTTCGGCCCCATCCGGTCGTTGCTATTGGTCCAACTATGCTACACGTCCGTGATCGTCATCAACGGGGTGTTGCTGAAAAACTGGAGCGATGCCCCGGCTTAACTGCCCTCAGCGACCTGCTTGAAGCGATCCCCGACCATCTTGACGACGCGGCGACGTGGTAACAGGCGCGGCAAGAAGCCGATGATCTTGTTGCTGCGCCCCGTGATGACGACAAGCTCACCCTGTTCGTACGCGGCAATCCCCTCCTCGGCGACTGCCTCTGGCGAGTCGGATGTACTGGAGGCCGGGCTGTCGGCGTTCCCATTGCTGGCAACGGCTGCGAAGTTGGTCGCGGTACCGCCGGGGCACAGCGTCATCACTTGTAGGCCACGCTCGCCGTATTCACCGTGCAGCGCCTCGGTGAACATGATCACGTAGGCCTTCGATGCCGAGTACACGGCAGCGTAGGGCACCGGCACAAACGACGCTGTCGAACCGACGTTGATGACCCCACCGCTACCGCGCGCCAACATGCCGGGGATGAACAGGTAGCATAGTTCGGTCAGCGAATTGATGTTCAACTGGAGGAGGTTGGTGTACTCTTCCCACGCCACGCTGAGCAACTCTCCCCATTTACCGAACCCGGCATTGTTGATGAGCAAGTCTACGGTGAGGCCCGCATCCTCGACGGCCTGGAAAAGCCGTTGCGGCTCTGCCGGGTCGCTGAGGTCGCCGGGGAAAACGTGGACGTTCACCCCACTCTGGCGGAGTTCGGTAGCCAGCGCCTCCAACTTGTTGGCGGAGCGCGCGGTGATGATGAGATGACTGCCTCGTTTCGCGAGGTTACGGGCTAGCGCTTCACCGATGCCGGAGGAAGCCCCGGTGACCAACGTGGTTTTGCCTGCGAATTTCTTCATGTTGCACCATTCCCTTTTCCGTTGCGTTGTCGATGTTGTGTTTTTGGTTTGCAGATTGAACATTCACTCGAGCCGGGCGAAAATTTTTCGGCTATGCCAATATCGAGCGGCATACCCGCTCGGCGATGTCGTTCAGCATCGTCTCGTCGAGGTCGACCCGCCCGGCGATTTGCAGCTTCGCAAGGTTGATCGCCGCGCCGGATGTGAGCGCGTAGATGACGCTAAGCGGCAAATCCTTCACCAGGCCGCTATCGATCTCAGATTGGATAATGCCGGTTAGCCCGCCCATGATCTCGTAGTGCTGGCTCGCGTGGCGTGGGGTGTGGTAGGACGAGTTCTTGTACTCCTCCAGGAATACCGTCTTGGCCCGGTTCCGCGCATGGAATTCGTATATCCTAATCCACAACCGCTTCAGGCGCTCGGTGCCACTGAGGCCAACCGTTTCGTCATCGAGTATCCAGTCCGCCATGTCCTTGACGATGTCTAGGTAGAGTGTGTTCATGATTTCATCTTTACTCTCGAAGTAGTGATAGATGATGCCCGCACTGCTCTTGGCCCGGTCGGATATTTTTTTGATGCTCGTTTGCAGCAGGCCCACTTCGGCGACCAACGCCAGCGTGGTATCGAGGATGTGCTGTCGACGATTGGTTGCATTGATTGCGCCGGTCGGCATGATGGCACCCTAAATTACGAGCCTGATTGAACGATCACTCTACGAAAGTATCATCAGAAGCTTGGCGTGTCAAGCCATGTGCGTTGCGACTAGCCCAGCAGCGCCTTCACGAAGTTGCTGAGGTCGTCGACGGGCGGGTTTGGGGGTACATCGGTGGGGAGCATGGCCCGCACCTCGGCGATTTTGCGCTCGACATCGGTGTTGAGGGCCGGGTGCGCCTCCACCAAATCGAGGATGGGCGCGGCGCGCTCGGGTTCGCCCTCCCCACAGTAACAGCGAGCGTACCCCACGAGCACCTCGAGCAACAGGGGGGTGGTGTTCATGGCGTAGGCAGCGCTGAGTGCCTGCCGCAGATACACCCGCGCTTCGTCGGTATCGCCGCGGCTGAGGTGCACAAACGCGATGGACTTCGCCGCGAGCGACCGGTGGCGGCGGTCGTTCCTACGCTCGGTGACGCTCAGGCACTCGCGCAAATAGCTGAGGGCGTTATCGTAGCGGCCCAGCAATTCTTCGACTTCGCCGAGGTTGTTCAAACAGAAGATAAGGCCGTTATGGTCGCGGACCGCGCGGAAGATTTGCAACGCGCGTTGCCAGTGCTCGCGGGCAGTGTCGTAATCGCGTTGCCCAAACGCGAAGATGCCCAGGTTGTTGAGGCTAAACGCAATGCCCTTCTGGTCGTCGATTTCGGTGAAGATGCGCATGCCCTCTTCGTAGTGCTGCACAAACTGGTCGAAGTCGCCGCGCATGTAGGCCACCCACCCCATATCGGTGAGGGCCATAGCGGTATCGCGCTGCCGACCGTTGGCGCGCAAAATAACCAGGGCTTCGTCGTAGCAGGCGGTGGCGTCATCGTAGTTGCCCTGGTTGTAGGCCAACCACCCCAGGTTAACCAACACCGCCGCGATAGCCAGGGCATCGTCGTGGGCGCGATGCAGCGCCAGCGCATCGCCGAAATACGTTTCGGCGCGGGTGTAATCGCCCTGAAGGCTGTACACCTGCCCGATTTCGGCCAGGGCTAACGCGAACAGAGGCTCCTGTCGTCGTGTTTGGGCGAGTGCTTGCGCACGTTCGGCAAGGGTGAGGGCCGTTTTTCGCTGGCCGCTTTCGCGGTGGGCCTCGGCGGCGACCAACAGCAGCCGAACCGTCGTCTCGTCTTCGGTTTTCCGCCGGTCCAGCGTGCGCTCCACGAGTGAGATCGTCTCGTTCCAGCCTTCACGGGCGTTGAAGTCGGTCGCGGCCTGGAGGGCATACGTGGCCTCGCGGTCGCGGTCGCCAGCGGCGTACCAGTGCATCGCGAGAATCAACGCATACTGTGGATCGCCAGGGTACACCGTTTCGATGGCCTGGGCGATGCGGCTGTGCAGTTCCGCGGGGTTGGGGGCACTTTCCAAAACCAGTTGGCGCATCCGCTCGTGGACGAAGCGCCACTGGCCGTTGCGGTATTCCAGCACCCCTTCGCAGTGAAGCAGTAACGCATCGACATCATCGACCCTGATGGCATCGTCCATCACCTGGGTGTCGAGGACTAAGCCGAGTGTCGCCGCCACTTGCAGCAGGTGCATGGCGTCGGCGGGTATTTTTGCGAGTTGACGCCGCAGCAGGGCCAGTACCCCATCGCCGAGCGGGTCGGGGTCGGGCCGGTCGAGCGCGCGCAGGGTTTGCACCAGGTAGAAGGTGTTGCCTTCGGTTTCGCGGCGCAGCACCCGCAGAAATTCGTCGGTATCGCCGCTACTGCCGAGCATCGCCGTGGCCATTTCTTCGATCGTTTCGGCTTCGAGGGGGTGCAGTGGGATGAGTTGCATCCCGCGTAGGCGCTCGGGCAGGTCGGGCGCAAGATCGGTGCGGTAGGTGCCGACGATTAGCAGCGGCAGTTGCCACAACTCGTGCACCATTTGCCGTAGCGGTTCGAGCGCTTCGGTGGCCCAGTGCAAATTATTGAACAGCAGCACGATCGGCTGGTCCTGCTCGCGGATTAAATTACGCAGGGTGGCAACGAGGCGCTGGCGTTGGCCGGGCGGGTCCAGCGCGGGCGCGTCGGCCACCGGGCGATCGAGCAGCGTTTCGATGTCGGGCACCAGGGGTTTAAGGACCCCCGCCTGGAGGTTCGTCAACGGTTTTGTGAGCGCTAACACGCGAACAACATCGCGGAGCGCCTGGTAGGGCAAGCGCATCCCCTCGACAGCTTCGCCGCGCACGACGAGCGCCCCGCGCACAAGCGCCCGCGTAAGCAGTTCGTCTAGCAGGCGGCTTTTGCCGACGCCACTGCCGCCACCGATGAGCCACGCACTCCCCTGCCCGTTGATGGATTCGTTGAGGGCGCTGGTGAGGCGGGTTAACTCGGCATGGCGGCCCATGAAGGGCACCGGGCGCGACCGCCATGCGCGAATGGGCGACGTGGTGACGGTGGGCGTCGTGCCCGCGAACCGCGCAATTTCGTGCAGCGCTACCGCCGCCGAAACAAAGCGCTGCGCCGGGTCTTTGTCGAGTAGCTGGTCCAATATAGCAGCCAGGGCGTAGTCCAGGCCCATGGCCCACACATCGACGCGCCCCTGGATGATTTCCATCACCAATTGCGGCAGGTTGTTGGCCTTAAACGGTGAGTTACCCGTGAATAACTCGTAGGCCAGTATACCCACCGAGTACAGATCGCTCGCTTCGGTAGGCGCTTCGCCCCGTAGCACCTCCGGCGCAATATACTGTATGGAGCCATCGAGCGTGGTGTTGAGGAAGTCGTCGCTTTTTTGGCGGTCCAGCCAGATGCCGAAGTCTGTAAGGCGCACATGGTCGTTGAGTACGAACACGTTGGCGGGTTTGATGTTTTGGTGCAGCACCCCCCGCCCGTGCAGATGCACCATCCCCTCCAACATTTCGTGGAGCAAGCGTAGCTTGGTGTTGTCGGGTTTGCCCCGTGCATAGGCGAGCACCCGCTCGGCTTCGTCGAAGTAGCTGTTGATGATGAACGGTCGCCCTTCATCATCGAAGCCGAAATCGTTGATGCTGTACAGGTAGGGATGCCGAACCGGCGCAAGGACGCTTAGTTCGTATGCGAGGCCCAGCTTGGGGCTGGCAAATTGGTTGGTGGCACCGTGTGCAAGTTTACTGGGGCTTACGGTGATGTGCTTGAGTGTAATCGTCTCCCCGGTCACGCGGTCCAGCGCTCGGTAGACTTTGCCCAGTAACCCTGCCCCAATGGCATCACCAAGTTGATACCGATAGTTAATCGCAGGCATGTTGCGCCGTCGCTCGTGTATACCGTGTGTATCATAGCCATCAATCATCGGGTGCTCTGTGAACTAAACAACATGCCGCTCATTATAGTATAGGTGGTCTAATACAACTCTAACGAAAAAAGGCCCCGAAGGGCCTTTCGCCTGGCATATTCAGTTGTTGTGGCCCGCATCGTTAGCGCAGCATGTAGCGCAGATGTTGCGCTTCGAAGGCTTCGGCAACCCCGACGAGTGCCCCACCGCCGACGAAGGCGAGCACGGCCCATGCACCCGGCAGCGCCACCGTCAACCCGGCGACGATGCCAAGGCCTACCGCATGGACCATTGCCCAGCGCGCAACGACCTTCATTGAAGCGCCAGCGTAGTTCACCTGGCAAGCGCGGAAAATGAGCGTGCCCAGGCCGATGACGATGCCGAACAGGATCGGCGTTTGGGTTGTTACGGGTAACACGACGACCATCAGCAGGAAGGCCAGGGCCGTGATGATGCCAGCGCGCAGGCTGTACACCGGCCAGTCGTTGCGGCCAATTTTGCGGAAGTGAACGAACCACTCACCAGCGCCCACACCGGCACCCACCAGCGCGCCCAGCAGGCCCGCCCCTAGCACACCGAGGACGACCGCCAACACGAGTGCGTTCGTCGCGGCGTAAATTGCGATGGAAAGCCCAGCGTACATCGCCATGATGCCGTAGGCGGCCAACCCGGTGACCAGCACCGCTGCGCCGCGCATAAAGGCGTACTCCATCACGAAAGTCGGGGTCGGCAGTTCGCGCTGCGGGACATCAGCACGTTGCTGACTTTCGACCCACTGCGAGAACTCTTGCGTACGATTCATCGGTTGTGTTGTTGTCTTAGCCATCATCTCTCGTCCTCTCCTTCAGGTTGGACTCTCTCTCACTTTAGTCTTGCTCGTGGGTTGCGCTCTCCTCGCCGCCCTCGAACACGAGTAGTTGTAACACGGTTTTTCGGGTTAAGTGCAAATTAAAAACGCCTTTTTACACCTTTTTGCCAGGATTTTTACAATTGAGCTAATTTTGCATATTTGCGCATTTTCACGGCCATAAAGCGCAAAATACGTAGAAAATACAAAGAATTTCTGCGCATTTCGAGTATATATTTGGTTTAGGTAAACGCGAAAATCGACGTTCTATTGTTAAGAAATGTCGAAGAGCTTGTGGGGATTTGGCGATGTTAGGCGTTTGTTTCGCACCGTTTGTAACATTCGCGCATGGCCCTTTTATCCAGGCAAATCGCCGATGCCATCGGCTTTGTGTGGTTACACTCGTTTTGACCTTATGGTATGCATCGAGCGCTTATTAAGCGCCTAATGGGCACGGCTTGCTGCCGAAATCACGTTTTGTTGACAGGTTTTTTACAAGTTCGCCCCCCCACCCACCGATTCGGCAGGTGAGGGAGTGATCGAACGTGACGATGTGCGAATTGTGGAGAAGTTGCGGAGATAGGTCGTTAGTGTGCGGGTTGTGGCTTAGCCCGGCGTGGCCAGCCCCATGATTTCAGCGTCGATGCGCCGCAAAATTTCCATCGCCTCATCGACTGTATCGGCCATCCGATATTCCAGGCGAAGGCTTTGCAGCAACACACTCACGAGAAAATAGAGAATACGCGGCATGGTCGGCGCGACAAGGACGGTCATGCCCTGTCTGTCGTTTTTGTCTTTGTGCGCGGAGGACATCAACATCTTGAGGTTGTTCGGCACAGCGGTGAACGTGCTGATATCGGCGATGGCGTGGACTTTGTGCGATGATGCGGCGACGTATTCGAAGCTCTCGCTGTGTAGCCGTTCGAATTCATCCAGGGAGACAGGACCGCTTACCTCGATGAGGATAACGCGGTGTTCGATGTACCATGAAATAGTGTACGGCATGTTAAGGCATCCTATTGAAAAATGGACACCCCAACTATACGCCAAAAATGTAATGTAAATCTTACGGCGCGGGGTTTGTTCACAAATTGCGAACCACCCCACGCCATCTATGGATGAACCGCGAACCCGCCTATCGCCACACCGGGAGGTCGTCGCAGGTGGGCACGGCGTCACGTTCCAGCAAATCGGCGAAGGCCCATCCTTCATCGGTGCCGAAGCGTACGCGGTACCAATCGCCCGCCGGGTTTTGTGCGAGCACGCGTACCGCACTCCCCTCCGGCATGGTGAGGATAAGATCACCATTGTCGGCGGGGTCTTCGCGCAGGCGCAGGTTGGCCGTCACCAGCGCAGAGC
>CAYSVE010000008.1:0-16512 GCA_964434365.1 uncultured Anaerolineaceae bacterium
GTCTTCGCGCAGGCGCAGGGTGTCCGTCACCAGCGCAGAGCAATCCTCGGCGCGCGGTGGTACCGGCGTGGCACGCGTCACGTCGATGACGAACGGCGTGGGTGTCATCGTCGGTGCGATCGCGATGGTGCGTGGGGTCGGCGTGGCATCGCGCTGCACAACCTGCACCGGCGTGTCGGAGACGAACGCGGCCTCGGCGGTTTGCGTGGCCCGCGCGACATCCCACAGGTCGGTGCCGTTCTCCTCGACGACGGAGGCGCTCGCCGGGTCGACTGACAGGGATTGAATCTGCGGAAGCAGCAGCGCCGTCAAAATCAACAGCACGCCTGCGTTGATGCCAGCGATGCGGTGCATGCGCTTCAATAGCATCGTGCTCAGCACGAGCAACCCGGCACCGATGCCCACCCCGGCATAGATGGCAATCGGGTCGCTTTCACCAGCGAGCACGCCCTCGGTGATGACCCACAGCGGCATTGTCACCGCCCCGAAGAGCAAAAACCGCTCCATGAAGTTGACGATTTCCAGATTCCGGCGCGCGTACATGACGAAGGCCAAAGCCAGTCCCGCGCTAACTCCCAAGGTAACCATCGGTTCCTCTCATATACTTAGGCAGCTAAACTAATTCTAGTCGTAACAGATACATGCCAGTGTTGTCAAGGAGGGGGTGTAAAGAACTGATAAAAGTGGCAAGTTGTGGGCGAAATCCCACATTTTGGCCGGTTTCGATTGTGGAATACTTGTGGAATTCCAGTTAAGGCGTCCACATTCGCTTGACACGGGGGCCGGTTATGGTACGCTGAAATTAATTAACCAAACTAACTATGTGAGGTCTGGGCTATGAAATCTCGGGGAACACTCATTCTGCTAGCAATTGTCGTGCTGGTGTTTCCTGTAGCCGTGGCGCTGGTCGGTGTGCAGCAGACGGCTGCCGACACGGCCGAAAACGCCGACCTGCTGAGCCGCGTGCAAGTTCATACGCTGGCCCCCGGCGATATCAAGCGTACGGTGACGGCCATCGGGGCCATCGAAGTCGACGACATCGTGGAAGTGGGCTTCTTGCGTAATGGGCGCATCAGCACGGTATACGTCGATGAGGGTGATGCCGTTGCAGCCGGCGATTTGCTGGCCCAACTCGCCAACGAACCGGAGCGCATCGGCTATGAGGTGGCGCAACTTAATGTAGAGATCGCGCAGCTTCAACTGGTGGATACGTCGAATGTGGATGCCAACGACATCCGGTTGGCGCAGGCCAACGTCGATGCCGCGCTGAACAGCTACGGCGCGACAGCCAACGCCATCTCTGCGGAGAACATCCGCACGGCAGAGCTTGAGTACGAACGTGCCCTGCGTGCTGCCGAAGCCGCCCGCCTCGCCGCGCGCGAAACCGGTGGGCTGGATGACGCCGCCGCTGCCGAGCTGCAAGCCCAGGCCGGTGAAGCCGAATTCCAGGCCGAGGTTGCCCGTTTGCGCCTCGACGACCTGCGCACGGCCAACAACCCTAGCCTGGGGGCATCTGCCGCGCGCATCGATTTGGCGGAACTGCAACTTGAGCAGACCGTGACCGGTGCGACCGACTATCAACTGGAACTGGCGGAGATCAACGTGGCGAACGAGCAGGCCAACCTGCAAGAGGCCGAACTGGCCTTCGAGCGGACGCTGCTGCGTGCCCCGGTCGATGCTGTCATCTCGGACCTCTTATATGAAGATGGCGAGCGCATTTTGGCGGGCACACCCGTCATCGAACTGACGGATATCGACCCGATACGCCTGGTCGCCAACGTCGATGAAATCGACATCCGCGATGTGCGTGTCGGCATGGGCGCAGTTGTCGAGTTGGACGCCGTGCCCGGTGCCGACCTCCCTGCGACGGTGACACGCATCGCCTCGACGGGCGAACGGGTCAACGGCATCGTGAGCTACGAGATCGAAGTGGAACTGCTCGCCGCCGATCCGCGCATCCGCCCTGGCATGACTGCCGAGGCCGACATCACAGTGGAGATGGTCGAAGATGCGCTGTTCGTGCCGAATCGTTTCATCGATGACGGCATCGTCACCCTGCTGGACGCCAACGGCGAGCAGCGCGAAGTCGAAGTGACGACCGGCCTGCGCGGTGCATCGGTCACCGAGGTGACGAGCGGCCTGCAAGCTGGCGATGTGGTGCTGTTCTTCGCCGAGGCCATCGATACCGGCCTGCCATTCTAGCATAGCCGAATCGTAGGGGCGCAGGCGAGACCGTTAGGTGAGCCTCGCCCAATGATGAACACAACTTTGACACAAACACCGGGGGGCCTGGACAGCGGTCCACCGCCCGAGCGAACGAACGAAGGAGACGACACTATGAACAGGCGAATCGTGTTAGTTGTAATCGCCCTGGTCATCGCCGCTGGTGCGGGGGCTGTGCTGCTACGCCCCGCCGCCGACGCCCAGACAACCGACCTGCTCAATATTCAGGACGAGGCCGTGGTCGAACTCGGCGACCTGCAACTCAACATCGACGCGACGGGCGTGGTTAGCCCCGCCCGCGAAGCCGACTTAAGCTTCGGGCTGGTGGCCCCCATTGCGGTGGTTGTTATAGAAGAAGGCGACACCGTGCGTGAGGGTGACCTCATCGCCGCGCTGGATACCGCCGACCTCGATTTGCTGCTGACGCGCGCGGAGATCGAACAACGCCGCACCCGCGCCGCGCTCGAAGACCTGGCCGCCGCGCCGCGCGAGATCGACCTGGCCGTTGCCGAGGCCAGCCTCGCGGCCCAGGAGGCCGCCGCCTACGCCGCCGCGATGACCGCGCCGAGCGATGAGGATATCGAAATTGCGCGCCTCGAAACGGAGATTGCCCGCAATCAACTGTGGCAGGCGCAGCTTCAGCGCGACCAGGTGGAACTGCTGAACCCAGAGTTCCGCACAAGCGACACCAATAACGCCAACGCGCAGGATATCCAACTGCAAAGTGGCATCGATAGCGCCGAACAGGGCATCGAAATTGCAGAAACGCAGTTCGATGACATCCAAGATGATGGCCCGGCGCAGGGCATCGACGCGGCCTCGCTGGAACAGGCCGAAATCGCGCTGGAAGACCTGCTCGATGGGGCCGATGACACCGACTTCGCGATTGCGTCCAGGCAGTATCAGGTGGCGACGCTCAATGTGGAAAATGTCGAGGCCAGCTTCGATGATGCGCTCATCGTCGCGCCCTTCGATGGCACGGTGACGGAAGCCAACCTGACAGTCGGCGAGTTGCCGCCAGCGGGTGGGGTGGCCGTTCGGCTGGCCGATACTGGCGAGTACTACATCGAAATCAACATCGATGAAGACGATGTCTCGCAGGTGGTCGTGGGCCAATCGGTGGCTTTGGACCTCGACG
Organism: uncultured Anaerolineaceae bacterium; assembly: GCA_964434365.1. Lineage (GTDB taxonomy): Bacteria > Chloroflexota > Anaerolineae > Aggregatilineales > Phototrophicaceae > CAYSVE01. Next base: position 3,362 of record CAYSVE010000008.1, read on the forward strand.
CACTGCCGGAAACGACGATCGAAGGGACGATTACGTATGTCTCGCTGATGCCGCAGCAGTCGACTGGGGTGCCGGTATACACCGCCCACGTGACGCTCGCGCCCACCCTCGAACCCATTCGCGCGGGGATGACCGCCACCGCGACCATCATCACCGACGAGCTTGCGGATGTGCTCATCGTGCCCACCCGCTTCGTGCGGATTGCGGGCGGTAGCGCCTCGGTGACCGTCATCGGTGAGGACGGGCAGGCGCAACCGGTGCCGGTGACATTGGGCCGCGCCACCGAAACCGAAACGCAAATCATCGATGGCCTGGAGGCCGGGCAGCGGGTGGTCATCGTCGGCGAAGCCGAAGAATAACCCGCCCAGGGCACACACGACGAAAAACGCGTAGGGGCGCAGGCGAGACCGTCAGGTAAGCCTCGCCCATTCGCCCATTGATGAACACCACACAAACCGTAAAACGAGGCGACACAATCATGGTTTTGGACCGGCTGCGTCCCAAGCAACAAACCGAAGCACCTCAGGAACCGTTGTTCCTGAAGGATGAACCCGAACCCATCATCGAGCTAAACGGTGTGACCAAAAGCTACAAGATGGGCGACATCGAAGTGCACGCCCTGCGCGGGGTGGACCTGAAGATTTACCCCGGCGAGTTCGTTAGCATCATGGGGCCGTCGGGGTCGGGTAAATCGACGCTGATGAACATCCTCGGCGCACTCGACAGCCCCACCGAGGGCACCTACTTCCTCGATGGGGCCAACGTCGAGAAGCTCAACGAGGGCCAGCTTGCGAAGGTCCGCAATCAGAAGATCGGCTTCGTCTTCCAGAGCTATAACCTGCTCAAGCGGACAACCGCCGTGCGGCAGGTGGAACTGCCGTTGATCTATGCCGGGGTGGCCGACCGCAACCGCCGCGCGAAAGAGGCGTTGCGCATGGTCGGCCTGGAGCGGCGCATGGACCATCTGCCGACCGAGCTGTCGGGTGGGCAGCAGCAGCGCGTGGCGATTGCACGCGCGCTGGTCAACAACCCGGCGATGATCCTCGCCGACGAGGCTACGGGTAACCTCGATAGCAAGAGCGGTACCGAAGTGCTGGGCATCCTACAGAAGCTGAACGAGGAGCAGGGCATCACTATCGTCTTTGTGACGCACGACCCGTGGACGGCCCGCCACACCAAGCGCCTCGTCATGCTGCGCGACGGCATCGTCGTGGCCGACCAGCCCGTGCCGAGGCCACTCGTCGCCGGGGAGGCCGAGCGTCCGTCCGAAGCTGCCGAGCTGGAGGCGATCTTCAAAGAGACGTACGAAGCCGACGCCTCGGAGTTCAACTAGGGAGAGCCGTGCGCGTTGCGCAGGGCGAGGCCAACACAACGGCCAGCAGCCTAACCATACGCAAGTCGTGTAGGGGCGAGTTATGGACTCGCCCACAACGCGCACAACGAAGGGAAGAACCATATGTCACACCTAACCGAGAGCTTCCGCATTGCGGTCGAGTCGCTCTTGTTGAACAAAGTGCGCGCCGCCCTCACGATGCTGGGCATCATCATCGGCGTCGGCGCGGTGATCGGCCTCATCAGTTTGGGCCGGGGCGTCGAAACGTATGTGAAGGACCAGTTCAACAGCCTGGGCGCAAACCTGCTGATTATCACCAACCAGCAGCCCACCGATGAGACGCGTGTGCGCATCGACCCGCTGACGACCGATGACCTCGATGTGCTCAACGACCCCTCGCAGATGCCGAATGTTGGGCAGGCCGGGGCACAATATAATGTATTGGGCTTCGTCCTGGCCGAGGGCGAAGGCGTCCGCACCACGATTCGCGGCGTGACGGCTAACCTGAGCGACATTCAAAACTGGGACATCGAGACCGGCCAGTTCATCAACGAGCAACATGTCGATGACTCGGCGCGGGTGGCTGTCCTTGGCATCGACTTGCTGGAAGAACTGTGGGACGACCCCGAGTACGACCCGGTCGGTGAGGTGCTGCGCATCAACGAACAGCCCTACACCGTCATTGGTGTGATGGAACGCCGTAACACCGGCGCGGGTGGCGATAACGTCGCGGTGATGGTGCCCATCAGCACGGCGCAAACCCGCCTCGCGGATGCGCGCGTGCGCGGCGGCCACCAGATCACCGTGATCTACGCGCAGGCCCGTACTGAAGAAGTTGCATTCGAGGCAGAGGCCGACATCGACGCGTACTTCCGCGCGGAACACGATGTCGATACCGACGGCGAGAAGGATTACGAGATCAACAACCAGGCCGAGTTGCTCGAAAGTGCTGGGCAGGTAACCGCGCTCTTGACCGTTTTCCTGAGTATGATCGCGGGGGTGTCGCTGCTGGTGGGTGGCATCGGCATTATGAACATCATGCTGGTGACGGTGACGGAGCGCACGCGTGAAATTGGCTTGCGCAAGGCCCTCGGTGCCCGCCCGCTGGATATTCTGCTGCAATTCCTGTTCGAGAGCGTGCTGCTGTCGCTCATGGGTGGCGCGATCGGTATTTTCCTGGGCTGGTTGATGGCCTTCACCGGCACCAACGCCGTCGAACAGCTATCGCTATCGGTGGACCCGGATGCAGTGCTGTTGGCGACGGCCGTGAGTACGTTTGTAGGGGTTGTGTTTGGGCTGTTTCCGGCTGGCCGTGCTGCGCTTATGAAGCCCATCGACGCGCTGCGGTTCGAGTAAGCCGGTAGCGAAAGTGGCATAAAGGAGGTCACGATCATGTTAGCTAAATTTGACGACAACCTGCGCATTGCCTTCGGCGCGCTGGCGGGCAACAAGCTCCGCACCGGCCTGACGATGCTCGGCATGACGATCGGTGTGGCGTCGGTGGTGCTGCTCGTTTCGGTTGGGCAGGCCGTCGAGGACTTCATCATCGGTGAGTTTACCAGCTTCGGTAGCGACCTCATCTTCATCTTCGGTGAGGAAAATACTGAAGTCGTCGACACAACAGAGTTCGAGGACGCGAGTGTGTTGTTCGTCCCGCTCTCGCAGGAGGATGCCGACGCCCTCGCCAACCCGCTGAACGTGCCCGATGTGCTGTACACCGCACCGGTTACATCGACGTTCGGGACGGTGGGCACGGACGACGTGCGCTTCAACGACCGTGAGATTGCAGGCGTCACACCGAATTATCTGCCTGCTATCGACTTCGATGTCGCAATTGGGCGGCAGTTCACCGAGCGCGACCAGGAAACGGCTGCCCGTGTGGCGATTCTCGGCTCCGAAATTGTGTATGACCTGTTCGGTGCGGCGTATCCCATCGACGAGGAAGTGAAGCTGAACGGCGTGTCGTTCCGTGTGGTGGGTGTATTGGCGCGCTCCGGCAATGTGCTCGACGACTCGACGAACGCGGTGCTCATTCCGCTGAGCACATCGCAACAGCGGCTTAGCAGCCAGCGCACCATCGATGGCGACTACCCGGTGACGAGTGTGGTGTTGCGTGCACGTAGTGCGGAATCCGTGCAGGGTGTCATCGATGCGGCCCGCGCGACGCTCCGCGAGACACACGACCTCGATGTGGATGACGACGACGACTTCCAGATCGTGTCGCTGAACCAGGTGGTGGATATCTTGGATACCATTACCGGTTTGCTGACGGCCTTCCTGGGCGTCATCGCAGGCATTTCGTTGATCGTCGGCGGCATCGGCATTATGAATATTATGCTGGTGACGGTGACGGAGCGCACGCGCGAGATCGGCCTGCGCAAGGCGGTTGGCGCGCAACGGGCCGATATTCTGTTGCAATTCCTCACGGAATCGGTGGCGATTGCCATCGTCGGTGGGGCTATCGGCGTGGGCATCGCGTGGGGGGCGTCGGCCCTCGCGACGGCGACGGTGCCGAACCTCACCGTGGATGTGCGGGTATCCAGCATTTTGTTGGCGACGCTCATCTCGGTGTCCATCGGGGCGTTCTTCGGGGCCTACCCGGCCAATCGTGCCGCGAACATGGTGCCTATCGACGCGCTGCGGTACGAATAGCGCGCACAGGCGACACGAGTCGTGTAGGGTTGGGGCAAGCGGGGTCCCAACCCTTATAAATATTTATGGCAATAGAACGTCGATAACTGGTACAACGTAAATAACCACGTCACGAAGGATTGAATCGGCATGAACAACAACCGCAGCCTCTCCAGACGGCTGGCCGATGTCGTCGAAGCGTTTAGTGCAGCCATCCACGATACGGTGTCGCGTGAGTACGCGAAAATCGCGGGCGGGCTGTCCTTGAACCAAATTGGCATCCTCGAAACCATTTACTTTCACCCTGGCATCGCGCAGAAGGCCATCGCAGAAATTAACGGCCTGACGGCGGCGAGTGTTTCGGTCACCCTGCGCAGCCTGGAAAATGACGGTTTCATCGAGCGTAGACAGAGCGAAACCGATGGCCGCCAGATGGAAATTTACCTGGGGCCACAGGGCCAACGGCTGATGCGCGACACACGACGCATCACCGAACAGGCGATGGAAGAATTCCTCGAACCGCTTTCGATGGCCCAGCAGCAGGAACTTATTTCCACGTTGGAACGGCTGATGGTGGCCCACCATCAGCGCGAGGACCACACCGAGACGGTGTAGGTGCAGCACACATTGGGCGCGTTTCGACGCACCTGTTTCGTTTGCATCTACAAACCGAAGGCACTGCCATATCGTATATCACGACGATAGCCTAGCGTCTGCTCCCACGTCTATGGATCGGCATCGCGTTGGTGAGCATCGTCTAAATTTTATTTTTTTGAGCGCGAGGTGCCCTTGCAGGACCCTAGCCTATAGCTTCAGCAATATCCCCATCTGCATCCTCCCAAATTTTACTTTTGAACTTTTCCCAACCCGCTTGCGAGCCGGTTGGGATACCCCACTTTGGGAAAAATTCCCTCTCCCCCACTTCCGCTTGCCGAAGTGTAAAAAACATGATAATGTTTATACGGTATCTATACGGTATAAGCACGATGCCCCATTTGATAGTTAGATTTGGGAAAAATGTATGGTGGAGCACCGGCTACGCGACCACACCGAACGCCTGATTTTGGAGGCCGTTGCGAGCAGTGGCCGCCCACTCACACGGACGCAAATTGCCCGTGTACTCAATCGAAAGAAGACCCCGCACCTCATCGCTTTGCTGGATGATATGGTGCAGCAGGGGCAGCTTGTGCAGGCCGTGACGACTTTCCATAACGGTGTGCAGGGCTACGTTTATTCTATTCCCTTCGAGGGGGGGAACCCATGAAGACCATTACTTTGTTGAACGAAAAAGGCGGCGTGGGCAAAACCACACTCGCGACGCACCTCGCCGCCGGGTTGGCGATTATTGGGCTTCGCGTCGTGCTCATCGATGCCGACCCGCAGGGCAACTCGACGTTTGCGCTGGGCATCCGCAAACGCGGCGCGCTGTACAACCTCATCGTCCGCGAGGGCGAGCCAGAGGGCGCGTGGCAGCGTTCGCTCGAAGTCGTCTCGCCAGAGCGCTACAGTCCAGAGACACCGCGCGGCCAGTTGCTTGCTGTACCCGGCAACGCCGAAACGCGCATGATCCCGCTGAGTACTAGCGATGTGACCGTCTTCAAGCGGCGGCTGATGGAGCTGCAAGATGCCGTCGATGTGGTGATTATCGACACCGCCCCAACGCCGAGTTTGCTGCACGGGTCGATCTTCGCGGCGTCGGACTATGTGATTATTCCGACGCAGTTGGAGGCCTTCAGCGCGTTCGAGGGGCTGGCGGCGAGTATTCTGCATAGCCAGAACATGCGCGAGCGGATGAAGAAAAGTGGCCTCGACGCCGCGCGGCTCATCGGCATCGTGCCGACGATGTACCGGGGGAACACGAGCGCCCACAGCGTGGCCTTCGATTACCTCACGGAGACCTACGGCGACCTCGTGTGGAAGCCGCTGGGGATGCGTATTGCCTATGCCGAAAGCGCCCTCGCCCAGCGGTTGCTGTACGCCTACGACCCGGAGAACGCCGCCACCCGCGAGATGTGGCGGTTCGTGAAGCAGGCGGCGGGTGTGCTGGGAGTAGGCGCATGAAAAAAAAGGAGAGCCTGCGCGGATTGCTGCCGGGTAACCAACCACCCGTCCAACCCGATACACGCGTCGACGAAGCGGTTTATGGTGATGGCGAACTGCCCGACGATTTCATCGACAAAATCAAGGACCTCAGCAGCGGTGGTGCGAGGGCACTCACCGAGAGCGGCGAGGTACGACTTGGTCACTATCGCCTCACCGCACGCGGACTCGTCAGCGAAGACGGCGCGACCGAGGCCGAGTGGGAACTGCTGGGCAAGGCGCTGTTCAACATGCACGGGCGCATTCAGTTGCTCATCGGCGATTGGCTGGCGCAGGGCGAGCATATCTGGGGCAAAACGTACACGCAGATGGCCACCACCACCGGCCTCGAAGAAAAGACGCTGCGCAATTACAAGCACGTCGCCAATAGCGTCGAAATGTCCCTACGTAGGGACAATTTGACCTACAGCCACTACAGCCTCGTCGCGGGTGTGAAGGACACACGCCGCAAGGCCCGCCTGCTCGAACTCGCGTCGGATGAGGGCTGGTCGGTGGCGCGCTTGCGCGAGATTCTGGCCGAAAGAAAACCGGAACTCCCCACTGGCAAGGGCTACGACGCGAAAGCCGCCAAGCGCGACATGGCCGAACTCGCGACCGAAATCGCCAAGCTGGAGCGCGGCGAGCGACCCAACCCGGCCAAACTGGAAATCGCGCTGGACAACATCGAGCGCTTGCAGGAATTTCTCGACATTGCGCAGGCCAAGCTCCGCAGCCAATTGGATGACTGACGTGGGGTATGAGTGGGTGGGGCTGTGCGTCGTCTCGCCTGTGCCCCTACGCAGCGCGCTGTACACCGCGTAGCGCTGCGAAATCGGCGTTTGGCTAGTGGGCCTGCGACGTGGAAGCGAAACGCGGGAAAACGCGCCTGAGGAGGCTCTGTGATACACGATCAACCGCTGTTAGCTCGCTGGGTTGCGGGATGCGCCGCCGCAGGCCTATTCATCGGCGTTGTGGGCAACGACGACACCAGCCTCGTAAATTGGAGCATCGGGCTGGTGCTGGGCGTGATGCAGTATCTCGCGCTGTTTCGCTTTCTGCCGTCGAGTTGGGTACCAGTGACCGCGCTGGCATGGGCAATCGGCTGGGGCGTCCTCATCCCCTTCGACGAACCTATCAGCGCGATTTTCGACCCGACCGGTGAAACCGCTGCCGAGATTATTTTCAACGACACGTTGCTGGCGTTGGCGATGGGCCTCGCGCAGTGGCCGTTGCTGAAGGGCAAAATCAGACGTGCGATGCTGTGGCCGGTGGCGAGCACTGCTGCCGGTTTCGCCGAGGGGATCGTCTTCGTGGCGCTGTCCGGTCCCCATTCGCTGCTATTCGAGTTGCCGTTTTACATGGCCTGGGTGTTTGTCGAGGTCGGCGCATGGGCGACCTTCGGCCTCATCTCCGGGCTTGCGCTCTGGCGGCTCCAGGCGGCCCCTAAGGCCGCGCGCAAGGCAAAACCGAAGCCGTAAGCCACATCGCCCCCCAAAACGCCGCAAATCGGCACTCCGGCGGTTTAGTCTGCTGCCTCGACGCCGCCGTCGCGTAGTTCGATCACCTGCGCCGTAATCGCCTCGTGGCCGAGCACTCGCGCCACCGAGACGCGATGGTTGCCGTCCTCGACGTAATACAGGTCATCGATTTTGTAGAGCATCACCGGCGGTAGTTGCACCCCCTCGAAGTGCGCCTGCGCGATATTCACCCAGCGGTCGTCGCTGGCCTCGCGCACCGGCAAATACGTCACGTCGAAATCGCGATAGCGGCCACTGCTGCCGACGATATTGTCGATCTCCACGGCCACTACGCCGAGGTTGTCGCGGTGCGCATTGCGGATGTGACGGCGCACCGTGGTGAACGGCACGAGGTCGCGCGCCTCGCCACGCAGCTTCGTCCCCACACCTTTCCAGAAGGCGTCGCGCAGCGCACGCGAGTACTCGCCGTGCGCGATGCGGTGATAGCGTGGATGGGTCGGAATCGTCGAGCAGGTTTTGCCGTTTTCACACATTGGGGTCACGTCGCTTTTCGTTTCGAGTACTCAGCAAGTATACGATATGCTCAGGGGCCGCAATGTGGACATGCTTCCACATCCGCAAAGAAGCTGAAAATTTGGATCCTTTGCGCGCACACCGACGACCCTTTTTGCGTTCTAGTACCTGAGTACATGACAACAAGGATCGACACTCATGGCAGCGACCATGCAGAAACAAAATCGACAAACGACGGCGTTCGGGCGGGTTCCGTTTGGGGTGCTGTGGGCACTCGGCGCGACCCTCGGCGGTATTTTCTTCGGCCTTGTCACCGGCAATGAGGACTTCCTGGGCTATATCCTGCTCGGCCTCATCATCGGCGTCGCACAGACGATCGTGCTGTGGGGACGGCTGCCGTTCTGGTGGCCGGTGGTGAGTACCCTCGGCTGGCTGGGCGGGCTGTTTGCCAGCTTCGCTGTGCCCACCAGTGAACTTGCCACAACACTGGCACAAAGTGTCGGTATGTGGGAGGTCTTCTGGCTGAATCTGTTCAACGGGCTGGTCATCGGTGCAGTTTACGGGCTGCTTTCGCTGGCCGTATTCTGGCGGCGGCTCTCGCCAGATTTCCGTTGGCTGTGGCCGGTTGCGTGCATCATCGGGTTGGGCGCACAGGGGGCGTTGGCGGCGTATCTCGCCGGGTACCTCGATGGCCTCACCCAAAGTCCGGCAACGATCCGCCTAATTCTCGTGACCATGCACGGCTTCGGTTGGGCGGCCTTCGGTGTGATCACTGGCGCCGTGCTCTACCGCGTGGATCAACGACCCACGGAATAGGCCGAGAACACGCACATCGGTAGGGGCGCAGGCGAGACGTCTGTCGAGCCTCGCCCTCCCCCAAACCGCACGGAATAACGGCCTCGCCCCCCCCAAACTGCACACACCTACATCGGCGCGCCGGCCATCATCAGGCCGAGTTTTTCGGGGTTGGCCTCCTCACGGTCGAGCGTGCCCATCACCTGACCCTCGTACAGCACCGCGACCCGGTCGCTAAGCGCCAGAATTTCGTCCAGGTCCTCGCTAATCAGCAGGATCGCCGCGCCGTTGTTGCGGGCTTCCATCAGCACACCGCGAATTTGCTCCGTCGCGCTGATGTCGACACCCCGTGTCGGTTGCGCCGCAATGAGCACACTCGGTTCGCGTGATAGTTCGCGGCCCAAAATTAATTTTTGGATGTTACCGCCGGACAGATTTTTGGCGGGCGTCGACTGCGACGGCGTCTTCACGTTGAACTTTTCGACGATGGCGGCAGTGTGGCGCGCAATCGCGCGGCCATTCAGGAACGGCCCCGATGTAAACGCATCGTGATTTTGCAGCACCGCGTTATTCGCCACACTAAACGACCCCACCATACCGTGCTTCATCCGTTCCTCGGGGATGAACGCCAACCCCGCCGCGAGTCGGTCTCGCACCGACGTGCTCACCACACTCCGCCCGTTCAGCAGAATATCGCCCTCGGCGATGCCTCGCAGTCCGGCGATCACCTCCGCCAACTCACGTTGACCGTTGCCGCTCACGCCTGCAATGCCCAAAATTTCGCCGCTGTACACGTCGAGGTTCACCGCTTCGAGCGCGCGCAAGCCACGGTCGTTGTCCGCGTGCAGGTGACGCACAGCGAGGCGCACGTCACCGAGTTCGATCTCCGGGTGGTCGGGGACAAGTTGCACCTCACGTCCGACCATCATCCGCGCGATGGTCCGCTGTTCGATACCCTTCGTCGGCACCGTATCCACCACACGCCCATCGCGCATCACCGTGATGCGGTCGCTGAGTTCCTGCACCTCGTACAACTTATGGCTGATGAAGATCAGCGCGTGGCCCTGTTCGCGCATCTGCCGTAGCGTGACGAACAGCTCTCTAACCTCCTGTGGCGTCAGCACCGCCGTCGGCTCATCGAGGATGATAAGGGCACCGCCACGGTACAGCGCCTTCACGATTTCCACACGTTGCTGCTCGCCGACCGAAAGCTGCCAGATGTACGCATCCGGGTCGACCTTAAGGCCGTACGCCTCGCTAAGGTCGCGCAGTCGACGCTTCACCTCCCGCAAGTTCGTCACGCCGCGTTGTGTTTTCATCCCGAGGGCGACATTCTCGGCGACCGTGAGCGTCTGCACCAGCATAAAGTGCTGATGTATCATGCCGATACCACTCGCCAGCGCATCGGACGGCGACTCGAAGTGTACAGGCTGGTCGTCCAGCCGAATTTCGCCCGCGTCGGGTTTGTACAGGCCATACAGTTGTTTCATCAATGTCGATTTGCCCGCGCCGTTTTCGCCCAACAGCGCATGGATTTCGCCCGCGCGCACATCGAACGTCACGCCGTCGTTGGCCAACACACCCGGGAAGCGCTTTGTGATGCCCGTCATCTGCGCCCGGTTGATGCGTTGATGGCCGGAGGGGAGCGTCGTCATGGTTAGAAAATTCCTATAAACTGGTAATTGGCGGGGAAGGTTAACCGCAGATTAAGTATACCGTGGTGGCAAACCGCGCATCAAATGTGCAAGTGTGCGAAAAATAGGGCCAGAATTTTGCCGATTCTTACAGACAGCGTCGAGGAGGGCGACACGCAGGACTACAACCGGCGGGGTTGTTAGAAAAACGTTTCCCGCCGGTTGGAAAATGGAAACTGATTGAAGAACGTGGCGGGCTAGTCCAGCGTCGTGCCGATGCGCTCGATGACCAGGCGCATATCCTCATGGTTGACGATGCCGTCAGCGTTGATGTCGGCGGACGCGTTGCCGGTAAACCCGCGGCTGATGACATACACCACATCGGTCGGGGAGATGCGCCCGTCGTTGTTCTGGTCCATGTCTTCCAACAGGAAAGCCGAAAACCGCAACTCACCGACTTCACCGAGGTACCCGGCGATTTGCACGTAATAGGTTTGTCCTTGCGCAATCGGGTACTCGATCCGCGATTGCCAGCGACCATCGTAATCGTCGTTGCACTCGATTGCAGACCGGTCTTCTCGCCGTAGGGTCATTATCGTGTCGTAGTCGGTATTGTCTGTGCTAAGGATTAAGGTGCCGCTGCGCGGTGCATCGATGCGATACCACACACTTTGCCCGCTGGCGTACCCACACGGGCTACCTGTCTCATTCGTGACGCTCCCCGTCCACACCGTGTCGAAGTACGGCAGGGTCGTGGTTACCGTGCTACTCTGGCGCGATCGATTGGTTGCGTCCGGCGGTAGGGCATCCGCGTAATAGAAGAAAGACACCGTCATGTTGCCGACCGTGTCGTTCACACCGCCTACCTGCAAGTAAATGGTCTCGCCAGCGTTGAAGCCGACGAAGAACTCCGCCCCGGGTTCCACTGCGGTACCTGCATCACACGCCACGATCGATGGGTTATCCAAGGATCCTTCCCAGACGGCCACGAATGGAATCAGGCCATCGGATAGCAAGGCCCCTGCAAACCCGTCCAGCGTTCCCACATCGGGGGCTGTGAACTTGTACCAGACCGATCGGCCACCGTTAGCGCAGGGTGGGTTGATGTCATCGGTGGCGTTGTTCGTTGCGAAGTTGTCGATCGTAATGCTATACAGAACCTCTTCGGCATTCGTGATGTCGTCGTTTGCCGGTACTCCGTCGACTTCGCCCCAGTAAAGTTCACGCACGGCTGCGATGTCGCCTGCGCTCAACTCATTCACATTGCCCATCCCATTCTGAAATTGCGAGTAGAGCGGCTGAGTGACGATCGTGGGGAAGCCGTTGGTCGTACCGATGAATTGCGAGTAGTGCATCACCGAAAAGAAATCGTACTCGTTAGTTTGGCGTGCGAATTGATTGATTTTGAACTGGAGATCATCCTCGGAAAAGATGTTGTCGTACTGTATTTCCACGAACTCGTTGCGGTCGGGTCGGTTGTGCTCATGGAAAAGCCCAATCGCATGACCAAGTTCGTGCAACAGCACCTGCACATCGAACCACTCAGCGATACACAGGGCTTGTTCCACCCCAGACATGCCAACGTACGCAAAATTACTACTACAGCTACTGATGCGCACAAAATTGGGTTGGTTGGTCCGCACGACGAACTGTATACCAGTCGCGTCCTCCCACTCCTGCATGGCAGCGACCATACGGTTGCGGTTGGTGCTATTTACCGACCCATCGAATACGTAGTAAATGATACCGTTGGGCCAAAGAAATACATCTCCCAGCCCCTGCGCACTCACATCATCGGCGACGGGAAGCAGCATATCGCCGACCAGACGATAGCCATCAGGGATCTCTTCTTCGGTTTCGGTGGATACGACGTCGGGGGAGACGGTGTATGGAAAGGGCCTTAGGGTGTGTACCCGAGTTGACCCCACCTCCGGGGTGGGATTCTGCTGTAGGAAGGCGCGGGAAGGCAGGATTGCCAGCAAAATAATGCTGTAAACAACAGCAGCGAGAGACGCTAGTTTCAACGCAAGCTCCACAAAAAACGAAAGCAGGTGATTCAACGTCTAAATGGTATCACAAAAGTGATAAATACTTGTTGGGGTTACTCATCTCGACAACAAGATTCACAAACACTTCATGCCGAATGTCATGCGTCACATGCAGGACGCAGCGGTGGTCCACATAGGCTAGATAGCCTAGCCCCTTCGGTACCGCAAACCCAGGCGACGAAAGTTGGCCATTTACGTATCTTATCATGAGTAATTGCTGCTTTTGTGCCGGTGGTCTGTGCCGAAATCAAAAAAACCCTGCATCGGGCAGGGTTCATCGAAATAGAGCTGTCGGAGGTTGGGGTTCGGTGCACGCCGCAGCATATCAAGCCTTGGGTTAGCAGCACAAACTCGCTACACTACGATGTAGTTGTTACCGATTCATAGCATCTGCGAGGGGCGTCATGCGAAATCGCCATCTTAGCATCATAGTCTTTATCATCTTCCTGTACGTCATCCTGGGTGTCGTGGCGGGGTATTTCTTCCTCAATGGGTCCGACAGCGGCTTCATCATGCCCACCGTCGCAAGAACACCCTACATCTACATGACACCCTAGCGCTGTTATAGGTCCGCCTCATCGGCTTCGTCGGCTTCGTCCGCCTCATCGGCTTCGTCGGCTTCGTCCGCCTCATCGGCTTC